>NZ_JBHWIO010000041.1:68106-71112 GCF_042732075.1 Kitasatospora sp. NPDC059812 | reverse complement strand
CCGGACAGAACAACCGGAGGACAGCCCAGCAGGGCGTCAGTCAGTGGCAGAGCCACGACCACCAGGGACCCGGTTAGAACTATCAGTGTCAGTGGTATCGGCTACGGTCCCCGACATCCGAGAAGAATCCGAGAAGAACTCGTTTCCGAGGAGGGCCGGATGGCGATCCACCGTCGCATTCACGCCGCATTTCCCGTTCGCGCCGTCATCCGCGCTCACGCCGTCGTCCGCGTTCGCACGGCCATCCGTGTTCACGCCGTCCTCCGGGGGCTCGGCCGGAAAGCACGGATGTGGTGGCCGGCGCCGCCGACCACCACATCCGTTCACGTGTACCTCAGGCCCCCGGGGGCCGCCCGGCCAGTCCTGCCGGGCGGGCCCGGCGGGACGTGCAGGCCTTGCGGGCCGGCACCGGCCGGCTGCTCAGCCCCGTCAGGCCGCCGGGAAGATCGCCGCGTCCGGCTTCAGCAGCTGGCCCGGCTTCGGCGCGGTGCCGTCCACCAGGTAGCGGGTGACCAGCGCGTTCAGCGCCTGGCTGCGGCCGACGGCGCAGTGCTCGATCGAGTCCACGCTGACCAGCACGGCGTTGCCCAGCTGCTGCTGCATCCGCTGGGCGAACTTGTACTGGGTGGCCGGGTCGTAGAGGTTGCCGATCACCATGACGGTGTTCGAGGTCTTCTTGTTCCACGGGCCGCTGAAGCGCTCGGCGTCCCGGGCCGGGGCCGGCCAGCTCGCGCAGGCGGGCGCGTCGAAGGCCTGGTAGCGGCCGAAGGTCGGCGACTCCTTCTCCCAGGCCTTGGCGACGTTCGGGAAGACCCGGTCGTTCGACGGGTACGGCTTGTCCTGGCAGTTGACGCCCATGTAGGAGTCGTCGGCGGTGTACTCGGAGTCGACCGGGGCCTCGCGCAACGCCCGCGGGGCGTTCACAGCGAGGATGTTGGCGTCGTCGTCCGAGACGGTCGCCTTCGGCGCCATCAGGGTGTTCGCGGCCGGCTTCTGGACCAGCTGGTACGTCGCCTGCAGCGACTTGGCCAGCGGCGCCAGCTTGGCCTGCGAGTACAGCGCGCTGGCCACCTCGCTGGTGAAGGTGCTCAGCGTCACCTGGGAGCCGTTCGGCAGGGTGACCGGGCTGGTCCGCAGGTGGTCGCGGAGCTGGTCGAACTTGGCCCGGGTGTCGCCCTCGCCGAAGGCGCAGCGCGGGGCGCCGGCGGCCTGGCAGCGCTTCAGGAACTCGTCCAGGGCCAGCTCGAAGCCGCCCGCCCGCTGACGGTCGTACTCCAGGCCGTCGTGCAGGCGCAGGTTCGGGTCGACGTTGCCGTCGACGATGATCGTGCGCACCTTGTTCGGGTACATCCCGGCGTAGGTCGCGCCGATCAGGGTTCCGTAGGAGAACCCGGCGAAGTTGAGCTGGGAGTCGCCGACGGCGCGGCGCATCCGGTCGAGGTCACGGACCACGTTGATGGTCGACATGTGCTCGATCAGCGGGCCGGCGTTCTTGCTGCACGCGTCGGTGTAGTCCTGGTCCGCGTCCAGCGTCTCGTTGATCTCGGCCTTGGTGACCGGCACGCCGACCATGCGGCCGTTGACCGCGTCGGCGTCCTCCTGGGTCTTGAAGCACTTGAGCGGGTTGCTCCGGGCCACGCCGCGGGGGTCGAAGCCGACCAGGTCGAAGCGCGACTGCACCTCGGTACCGAATCGGGTGGTGGTCGCCCACAGGTAGCCGCTACCACCCGGGCCGCCCGGGTTGAGGAACAGCGAGCCGATCCGCTTGGACGGGTCGCTCGCCCGCCGGCGCATCATGGCGATGCCGATCTTCTCACCCGACGGGTTGTCATAGTCCAGCGGCACCGGGTACACGGCACAGTCGTAGATGCCTGGGTCCGGCTTGCTCGGGTCGGGGTTACACGGGGTCCAGTTGACAGCGGCGACCTTCGCCTCGGCCGCCGCACCCGGCGCCAGGTCTATCGGCGCCGCCGACGCCGCGACAGCACTACCGGTGACGAGGGCGAGGGCGCAGGTGACCGCTCCGGCCAGCGTGGATATACGGGACAAGGAACCTCCTCAGTACTGAAAGGGCGGCCCCAGCCTGTCAGTCTGAGATCTCCATGTGAAGACCTGGAAGCAGCGTAAATGTTTCGATGGCTTCCATTTTGCGACCGGATTATTCTGTGAATGAACCAACTTGACGGTTGATTGACCTGATGACTCGTCACCATGGAACCCGGACACCCGGACACCCGGCGCCGCTCGACAGCCGGAGCGCCGCTCGACAGCCGGCAGAGCACCCGCCCGCACACCCGCCCGCCGCCGACGCCCGGCCGCCCCGCGCAGCGCGGCCGCCTTCGGACGCCGGACATCGAACGCCGGACGGTCGACTTGACCGGGAAACTGATGAGGCGCCATATTACTTTCATGACGCAACGCCCCGACGCCGGCAGCGGCGCCCCCACCCTCGATCAGGCGCGCCGCCAGATCGCCCGCTACGGCCTCACGGCCGACCCGCAGGCGGTCCTGGTCGCGGCCAGGCTGATGGCGGCGGGCGCCCGGATCGGCCAGGCCGGGGAGGTGCACTTCGCCCGGTTCGGACTCTCCACCGGCCGCTACCGACTGCTGGCCGATCTGGAGGACCACGGCGGCGAGAAGTCGCCCTCCCAGCTCGCGGCCGGCCTCGGCGTCTCGCGGGCGACCGTGACCGGCCTGGTGGACGGCCTGGAGCGGGAGGGCCTGGTGGTCCGCCGCCCGTCCGCCGAGGACGGCCGCGCCAACGTGGTGGTCCTCACCGCACGCGGCGCACAGCGGCTGCGCGATCTGGCGCCCGAGCACTTCGCCCGGATGCAGGCGCTGGTCGGCGGGCTCTCGGTCGAGGAGCGCGCCACCTTCCTCGACCTCCTGGCCAGGGTGGTCGAGGGCGCCGACGCGCTGACCGCGGACTGACCCGGTCGAGAACGGGGGGGGGGGCCAGGCGGGCCCCCCGGAGCCCCGCCCCAAAAATATGGCCCCCAGAAAAAA
>NZ_JBHWIO010000041.1:3794-68096 GCF_042732075.1 Kitasatospora sp. NPDC059812 | reverse complement strand
GGGGCGGGGCGCCGCGCGGGGCCCGCCCGCGGGGGGGGGGGGGGGGGGGGGGGGGGGGGGGGGGGGCCCCCCCCCGCCCGGGGGGCGGCGGGGGCGCCCCCCCCCCCCCCCCCCCCGACTTCACGACCCAATAGTTAGGCACCTAATCACAAATAGTTAGCCACCTAATCACTTTCACCCCAGCACCTCCGCAGGAGAGGCCCATGAGCAAGAAAGCACCCGGCGCACCACCCCCCTTCACCCTGTGGCGGGAGGTCCTCGTCGCCTACGCGATGCCCGCCGTGATGGCCGGGATCGGCGGGGCCGTCACGCACCAGCCGCAGCTGATGATCGCCGCGGCCACCACGATCGGCGGCACCTCGGCCGTCGTCGCCACCCTGGTCGGCTCCGCCCTGCGGCGCCGGTCCAACCGCTCCCCGGGCGGCCGGGCACCGCACGCCCTGCTGGCCCCCGCACTCGGCCTGGCCGCCGCGGCCGTCGCACTCGCCGTCGGCCTCGCGGCCGCGCACTGGCTGCCGCAGATCCACGGGCTCGCCACCAGCCCCTGGCCCGGCCGCCTTCCGATCGACCTGCCGGTCTCGTCGGCGATCGCGGCCACCGTGATCACCTGGCGCTGGCGCGGCAGCCGCCGGCCCCGATCCCCGCAGCACCGACTCTCCACCCGACCGGAAGGACAGACCTCATGATCGTCGTCATGGGCGCCGGAGGCGCCACCGGCGGTGCCACCCTGCGCAGCCTCGCCGCCCTCGGTGCACCGAGCCGCTCACTCAGCCGCGACCCCGCCCGCCTCGCGGCCGGACTCGACGACCGGACCCTCGCACTGACCGAGACGCTCCCGGCCGACGCCGCCGACCCGGACTCGCTGCGCGCGGCCTTCCGCGGCGCGCACCAGCTCTTCCTCACCATGGCCAACGGCCCGCACCAGGTCGAGCACGAGCTGGCCGCGATCGACGCGGCGGTCGAGAGCGGCGTGGAGCACATCGTCAAGATCTCCGCACCCGCAGCCGAACCGGACTCCCCCGTGGCCGTCTCGCGCGGCCACCATCTGATCGAGGAGCGCCTGCGCGCGTCCGGTGTCACCGGGACGGTGCTGCGGCCGTACGCATTCATGCAGAAGCTGTTGCTGCTGGCACCCGGCATCGCCGCCGCCGGGGTGGTGCACGGCGCCCTGGGCCAGGCCCGCTGCAACTACGTCGACGCCCGGGACATCGGCGACGCCGCGGCCGGGGTGCTCACCCGCCCGGAGCTCGCCGGCGGAACGTATCCGCTCACCGGCGGCCGGGCGTACAGCTACCCGGAGCTCACCGGGCTGCTCGGCGAGTTGCTCGGCCGCCCGGTCCGCTACCTCGACCTGCCCCCGGCCGGGCTGCACGCCCATCTGGTCGAGCGGGCCGGGATGCCGCCCTGGCTGGCCTCCCACGTGGTGGAGATCCAGCAGCTCGCGGTGGTCCGCCGGGAGGCGCCCGACGACACCCTCACCCACCTCACCGGGCACGCCCCGCGCACCCTGGAGGCGTTCCTCCAGGAGCACCTGCACTGCTTCCGCTGACCGGTCGGGCGCCACTCGGGCACCACCCGGGCGTCATTCGGGCGCCTCTCGGACAGCGCTCCGACACCATGGCGGGCCCGGCTGCCAGGCCGGAACCGGGCCGGGAAGCCGGGCCCGCCACCCGAAGGGAGCAGCATTCGCTGTGGCGTGGATCACGATCGAGAATTCGTCCTGACGATCCGTCAATTCGACTGACATCCAGTCACATGACTTCCACGCCTATCCAGTTGTTGACTGACACAACGTCAGCTCAGGCCATTTCCGGCCTAGTTGGGCCAGGTGTCGGGCCGTACGGCGCCTCGCACCCGGGGCTACCATCAGTCGGGTTGTCCGCTCCGGCCCCGGAGTGGGGTCACCCCGTCAGGCGAGTGCTCCCACCGCCCCGAAGGGCCGGGCATCAGTCGGAACGGGGCGAGGACGAGGAGCGTACGGGCTGCCATGACAGCTGAACCGAGCACGGAGCAGTCCCCCACGTCGCCCCAGGCCACACCACCCCGAGCCACTCAGCCCCAAGCCACGCCACCCCATGCCGCACCGCCGCAGGCCCTCTTCCCGGGCCGTCCGGCCGCCGCACCGCGCACCCTGGTCGACGTCCTGGACGCCACCGTCCGCGACCACCCCGACGAGCCGGCCCTGGACGACGGGCGCACCGTGCTCGGCTACCGCGCCCTGGCCGCCGAGGTCGAGCAGCTGCGCCGCCGGCTGGCCGCCGCCGGGATCGGCCCTGGCGACCGGGTGGGCGTGCGGGTGCCCTCGGGCACCAACGACCTGTACGTCTCGATCCTCGCGGTGCTCGCCGCCGGCGCCGCCTACGTGCCGGTCGACGCCGAGGACCCCGACGAGCGCGCCCAGCTGGTCTTCGGGGAGGCCGGCGTCGCCGCGGTGCTCGGCGCCGACCGCGCGCTGACCGTCCACCGCGAATGCCCGGTGCCCCACCCCGGCGAGGCGGCCGCGGACCACCGCCCCCGCCCCGCGCCGACCGACGACGCCTGGATCATCTTCACCTCCGGCTCCACCGGCCGCCCCAAGGGCGTGGCCGTCACCCACCGCAACGCCGCCGCCTTCGTCGACGCCGAGGCGGCGCTCTTCCTCCAGGACGAGCCGATCGGCCCCGGCGACCGGGTGATGGCCGGCCTGTCGGTGGCCTTCGACGCCTCCTGCGAGGAGATGTGGCTGGCCTGGCGCCACGGCGCCTGCCTGGTGCCCGTCCCCCGCTCCCAGGTGCGCAGCGGCGCCGACCTCGGCCCCTGGCTGGCGGAGCAGGAGATCACCGTGGTCTCCACCGTCCCGACGCTGGCCGCGCTCTGGCCGGCCGAGGCGCTCAACGAGGTGCGGCTGCTGATCTTCGGCGGCGAGGCCTGCCCGCCGGAGCTGGTGCAGCGGCTGGTCACCGAGGGCCGCGAGGTCTGGAACACCTACGGCCCCACCGAGGCCACCGTGGTCGCCTGCGCCGCGCTGCTGACCGGCGACGGCCCGGTCCGGATCGGCCTGCCGCTGGACGGCTGGGACCTCGCCGTGGTCGACGAGGCCGGCGAGCCGGTCGCGGCCGGCGGCACCGGACAGCTGGTGATCGGCGGGGTCGGCCTGGCCCGCTACCTCGACCCGGGGAAGGACGCCGAGAAGTACGCGCCGCTGGCCTCGCTCGGCTGGGAGCGCGCGTACCGCAGCGGCGACCTGGTCCAGGCCGACCCGGCCGGCCTGCTGTTCCTCGGCCGCACCGACGAGCAGATCAAGCTCGGCGGCCGCCGGATCGAACTCGGCGAGGTCGACGCGGCGCTCCAGGCCCTGCCCGGCGTGGCGGGCGCGGCCGCCGCCGTCCGCACCGCGCGCGGTGGCAACCAGCTGCTGGTCGGCTACCTGGTCGTCCAGGACGGCTTCGACCGCGAGCAGTCCGTCGAACGGCTGCGCGCCGAGTTGCCGGCCGCCCTGGTGCCGCTGCTCGCGCCGGTCGACACCCTGCCCACCCGCACCTCCGGCAAGGTCGACCGGGCCGCGCTGCCATGGCCGCTGCCCGAGCTGGAGAACGCCGGGCCGAGCGAGCAGCTGTACGGCACCGAGGCCTGGCTGGCCGAGCAGTGGGCCGAGATCCTCGGTGTGGCGGTGAGCGGCCCGCGCGACGACTTCTTCGGCATCGGCGGCGGCAGCCTGGCCGCCGCCCGGCTCACCACGCTGCTGCGTACCCGCTACCCAAACGCCGCCGTGCTGGACGTCTACCAGCACCCGACGCTGCGCAAGCTCGCCCGGCACCTGGAGCGCACCGCCGCCCAGGGCGGCCAGGCCCGCACCGTCGCGCTGGTGCCGACCAGGGCCAAGCTGCTCCAGCTGCTCCTGCTGATCCCGCTGTTCACCGTGGTCGGCCTGCGCTGGACGGCCGCCCTGCTGGCCGCCGGCAACCTGCTCTCCCACCTCGGCGACTACCCGTGGGCGCCCACCGCCTCGTGGTGGGCGGTCGGCGCGGGCGCCCTGGCGCTGTACACCCCGGCGGGCCGGCTGGCGATCGCGGCCGGCGGCGCCCGGCTGCTGCTGCGCGGCCTGCGACCGGGCAGCCATCCGCGCGGCGGCGCCATCCACCTGCGGCTCTGGACCGCCGAGCGGCTCGCCGAGCTCAGCGGCGCCACCGCGCTGTCCGGCGCCTGGCTGGTCCGCTACGCCCGGGCGCTGGGTGCCAAGGTCGGGCCCGAGGTGGACCTGCACTCGCTGCCGCCGGTCACCGGGATGCTGAAGCTGGGCCGGGGCTGCGCCGTCGAGGCCGAGGTGGACCTGTGCGGCTACTGGCTGGACGGCGACCGGCTGGAGGTCGGCCAGGTCAAGGTCGGCTCCGGCGCCGTGGTCGGCACCCGCTCGACCCTGCTGCCCGGCGCCCGGGTCGGCAAGCGCGCCCAGGTGCTGCCCGGCTCCAGCGTCACCGGGCAGGTGCCGACCGGCCAGCGCTGGGGCGGCGCGCCCGCCGTCAAGCTGGGCCGCGTCGAGCGGGCGTGGCCCAAGGAGCGCCCGCCGCACCGGGCGTTCTGGGCCGCGCTCTACGGCGCCAGCGGCACGGCGCTCGGCCTGCTCCCGGTGGCGCCCGCGCTGGCCGCGCTCGCGGTTCTCGCCGGATTCGTCCACCAGGGCGACGACCTCGGTGCGGCGCTCGGCGGCGCGCTGCTCGGCCTGCTGCCCGCCGCCCTGGCGTACGGCGCGGTGTACGCGGCGCAGCTGGTGGCCGCCGTCCGGTTGCTGAGCCGCGGTCTGGTCCCCGGGGTGCACCCGCTGCACGGCCGGGTCGGCTGGCAGGCGTGGACCGTCACCCAGCTGATGGACCGGGCCCGGGAGGTGCTGTTCCCGCTGTACGCGGGGCTGGTCACGCCGCTGTGGCTGCGGGCGCTCGGGATGAGGGTCGGCCGGGGCGCGGAGGTGTCCACGGTGCTGGCGCTGCCCAGCCTGACCACCGTCGGCGACGGCGCGTTCCTGGCCGACGACACCCTGATCGCGCCGTACGAGCTGGGCGGCGGCTGGGTGCGGCTCGGCGAGGCGAAGGTCGGCGAGCGGGCGTTCCTCGGGAACTCGGGAATGACCGCGCCGGGGCGGGCGGTGCCCAAGCGGGGCCTGGTGGGCGTGCTGTCGGCGACGCCGGAGAAGGCCAAGAAGGGCGGCTCGTACCTGGGCATGCCTCCGATGCGGCTGCCGCGCGCGGCGGACGAGGCCGACCAGAGCCTGACCTACGAGCCGCCGGCCCGGCTGCTCTGGGCGCGCGGACTGGTCGAGCTGGCCCGGCTGTTGCCGGTGCTCGCCTCGGGGGCGCTCGGCATGCTGACCGTCGCGGTGCTGTCCCGGCTGTCCGTCTCCTGGCCGGCGGGCGTGGCCGCGCTGCTCTCGGGCCTGGTGCTGCTGGGCGCCGGCGCGGTGGCCTGCCTGGTCGCGGTGGCGGCGAAGTGGCTGCTGGTCGGCCGGTTCCGGGCGGTGGAGCACCCGCTGTGGAGCAGCTTCGTGTGGCGCAACGAGCTCGCGGACACCTTCGTCGAGGTGCTGGCGGTGCCGTGGCTGGTCGGCGCGGTGCCGGGCACGCCCGTGCTGAACCTCTGGCTGCGGGCGCTCGGCGCGCGCGTCGGCCGCGGCGTCTGGTGCGAGAGCTACTGGCTGCCGGAGGCGGACCTGGTCACCCTCGGGGACGGCGTCACCATCAACCGGGGCTGCGTGGTGCAGACGCACCTCTTCCACGACCGGATCATGCGGATGGATACTGTGATCCTCCGCGAGGGCGCCACCCTGGGCCCGGGCGGCATCGTGCTGCCCGGCAGCACGGTGGGCGCGCGCAGCACGCTGGGCCCGGCCTCGCTGGTGATGCGCGCCGAGTCCGTCCCCGCCGACACGCGGTGGCTGGGCAACCCCATCGAGGCGTGGCAGCCCACGCCATGACCACCCGTCCCGGCCCGCAGGAAGTGCCCGCCCCCGTGAAGCCCAAGCACGTCCCGGCGGCCGCCGGCGCCCCCGACCCGTACTTCCCGGCCAGCGGCGACCACCGCTACCGGGTCCACCGCTACGAGCTCGCGCTGGACTACCGGCCCGGGCCGAACCGGCTGGCGGCCTCGGCCCGGCTGAGCGCCGTGGCGGACGCGGCGCTGGCCGAGTTCGCGCTGGACCTGGCCGAGTTCCGGATCGGGCGGGTACTGGTCGACGGCAAGGCCGCCCGCTACACCCACCGCGCCGGCAAGCTGCGGATCCGCCCGGCCAGGGCGCTGGCGGCGGGGGCGGCGTTCACCGTCGAGGTGCACTACACCGGCAACCCCCGCCCGGTGCGCAGCCCGTGGGGCGGCCTGGGCTGGGAGGAGCTGACCGACGGCTCGCTGGTCGCCAGCCAGCCGATCGGCGCGCCGTCCTGGTTCCCGTGCAACGACCGGCCCGCCGACAAGGCGACGTACCAGATCGCGATCACCACGCCGTCCCCGTTCACCGTGCTGGCGAGCGGTCGGTTGCTGACCCGCACCACCCGGGCGTCCAGCACCACCTGGGTGTACGAGCAGAGCGCGCCGACCTCGCCGTACCTGGTGACGGTGTCGATCGGCCACTACCGGCCGGTGCCGCTGGCGGCCCGCCCGGCCGTGCCGCAGACCGGCTACGTGCCGGAGCGGCTGGTCCCCGCGTTCACCCGGGACTTCGGCCGGCAGCCGGAGATGATGGCGTACTTCGACGAGGTGTTCGGGCCGTACCCGTTCGGCGAGTACGCGGTGGTCGTCGCGGACGAGGAACTGGACGTCCCGGTGGAGGCGCAGGGCGTCGCCACCTTCGGGACGAACCACCTCGGCGGCGGCTGGCAACGCGAGCGACTGATCGCCCACGAGCTGGCGCACCAGTGGTTCGGCAACAGCGTGACGATCGCCGACTGGCGGCACATCTGGCTCAACGAGGGCTTCGCCAAATACGCCGAGTGGCTGTGGTCCGAGCACGCCGGCGGCCCGGCCGCGGCCACCCACGCCGCCGCCGCGCACGGCCTGCTGGCCGGGCTCCCGCAGGACCTCAGGCTCGCCGACCCGGGCCGCCGGCTGATGTTCGACGACCGGCTGTACCAGCGCGGCGGCCTGGCCGTGCACGCGCTGCGGCGGGCGCTGGGCGAGGACGCCTTCTTCGCGATGCTGCGGGACTGGACGAGCGTCCACCGGCACGGCGTCGTCGGCACCGCCGACCTGCTCGCGCACGCCTCCCGGTACACGACCGCCCCGCTGGCCCCGGTCTTCGAGGCCTGGCTGCAGCGGCCCGAACTCCCGCCGCTGCCAGGCTGACCGGCCCGGCGACGACATCGCGGGGCGTTCACGGGGCATTCGCGGCGCGATCGCGGGGCGTTTGCGGAGATAACGGGTGGATCCTTCGGAGCGGCCTGGCTAGGTTGGGTTCGTCTGTCGCCCGTCCGTGCTGACCGGCGGCCCCCGCCTGCGGACCTCACCGACGGTCTCGCCGACGGACCTCGTGGCAGACCACACCGACGGGCCTCCCCCGCCGGACCGCGCCGAAGGATTCAGAGGATCAGATGACCGATCAGTCCGACGAACTGCTGCCGACCACCCGCCGCGCCCTGCTGCACCGGATCGCCGTCGCCCAGGCCGAAGGGCGCACGCCCTCCCTGGCCGCCGGAGTGGTCCGGGACGGCCGGCTGGTCTGGAGCGGCGCCCGCAGCATGATCGACGGACACGCGCCGACCCCCGACGTCCAGTACCGGATCGGCTCGCTCACCAAGACCTTCGTCGCCGTGCTGGTGCTGCGGCTGCGCGACGAGGGCCTGCTCGACCTCGCCGACCCACTCGCCCGCCACCTGCCCGGCACCCCGGCCGACGGCGCGACCATCGCGCAACTGCTCGCCCACACCGCCGGACTCGCCGCCGAGACGCCCGGGCCCTGGTGGGAACGGACCGACGGCTCCCTGCGACCCGGACTGGACGACCTGCTGGAGCCCGGCGCCGCGATCAAGCACCCGGCCGGGCGCCTCCACCACTACTCCAACCCCGGCTACGCGCTGCTCGGCGCGCTGGTCGAGCGGCTGCGCGGCGAGCCCTGGGGCGAGGTGCTGCGACGCGAGGTGCTGGCGCCGCTCGGCATGGACCGCACCACCCTGCTGCCCGAGCACCCGCACGCCGGAGGCTTCGCCGTCCACCCGTGGGCCGACGTCATGCTGCCGGAGCCGCTCACCGACACCGGCCTGATGGGCCCGGCCGGCCAACTCTGGTCCACCGTCGCCGACCTGGCCCGCTGGGCGGCCTTCCTCGCCGCCGGGGACGACAAGGTGCTCGCCGCCGACTCGCTCGCCGAGATGCGCCGGCCCGCCACCGGCCCCGACAACACGACCTGGACCACCGGATACGGCCTCGGCCTGCAACTGCGCCGCCACGAAGGCCGGGTGCTGTACGGCCACACCGGCTCGATGCCCGGCTTCACCGCCGCACTGTGGGTCAGCGACGAGGACGGCCTGGCCGCGATCGCCCTGTCCAACGCCACCACCGGCGCCGGCACCACCCTGGTGGCCACCCAGTTGATCACGCTCACCGCCGAACACGAGCCCCGGCTGCCCGAGCCCTGGCGCCCGCTGCCCGAGGTCGACGAGGAGCTGCTGGCCCTCACCGGCCCCTGGTACTGGGGCACTTCGGCGCAGGCCCTGCGGCTGCGGGCCGACCGCGGCCTCGAACTGACCTCGCTCACCGGCGGAGCCCGCAGCTCCCGCTTCCGCGCCGAGCCGGACGGCACCTGGACGGGACTGGACGACTACTACACGGGCGAGACCCTGCGGGTGGTCCGGGCGGCCGACGGCACGGTCAGCCACCTGGACCTCGGCTCCTTCGTCCTCACCCGTGAACCCTACGGCCCCGCGCCCGTCATCCCGGGCGACGTCGACCCGAAGGGCTGGCAGGCCTTCTAGGACCTGCCGGGGGCGCGCCCTGCTCGGGGCACGCCGGTCGCGCACAACATCGCACCCGTCCGCGGGAGTTCCAGGGGAATCCCCGGAGAGAGTGGTCGGCCCGGGCGCACAGGCGCCCGGGCTGTCCACCCCCGGCGGGCGAGCGCCCGGTGCCCGGCAGATGACCGGGAGGCGACGGGTGGTCCCATTCAGCAGTTGCACATCTGCGCTCCGCCGCGCCGCAACATGGATGCCAACCGGCTCGGAGAGATATACGGGGACCGGTTCGCGTGCAGGCCCAACGCCTGCGGGCCGGGCCGGTGCCCTGGCGATCCAGGGCGCCGCCGATCGTGCTGCCCTGGAGGGTCCGCCATGACCACCGTCCCCACGTACACTCCGACCGCAGTAGCCCCCACCCAGGACGCCCCCGCCGTCCCCGCCCCTCGCCGGCCGCAGGCCCCGGCCGCCTACACCGTCTCCCTCGCCCGCGACGCCGACGACGTGCGCGCCGCCCAGCGGCTGCGCCACCAGGTGTTCGCCGCCGAGCTCGGCGCCGTCCTGCACAGCCCGGTCGCCGGCCTGGACGTCGACCCCTTCGACGAGTACTGCGACCACCTCCTGGTCCGCGAGGGCGAGCACGGCGCCGTCGTCGGCACCTACCGGCTGCTGCGCCCCGAGGCCGCCCGGCGGGCCGGACGGCTCTACTCCGACGGCGAGTTCGAGCTCTCCGCCCTGGCGCCGGTCCGCCCGGGCCTGGTGGAACTCGGCCGCTCCTGCATCCACCCCGACCACCGGGGCAACGGCGCCGTCATCAACCTGATGTGGGGCGGCATCGCCCGGTACCTCTCCGACACCGGCAACACCTGGGTCGGCGGCTGCTGCTCGATCCCCCTGGACGACGGCGGCGCCACCGCGGCCCGGGTCTGGGACACCGTCAGCGCCAAGTACCTGGCCCCCGAGCAGTACCGGGTCACCCCGCGCCGCCGCTGGGACGCCACCGGCGTGCCGCGCGCCGAGCGCGGCGCGCTGCCCGCCCTGCTCCGCGGCTACCTGCGGCTCGGCGCCTGGGTCTGCGGCGAGCCCGCGTACGACCCGGACTTCGACTGCGTCGACCTGTACGTGCTGCTGTCCCTGGAGCGCACCGACCCGCGCTACCTGCGGCACTTCCTGTCTGGACTGCCCTCCCGGCCCCTCGGCGCCTCATCATGAGCGTCTGGCTTCCGACGGCCCCCTGCCGGCCCGAGACCTGCCTGGCCGACCCGGCGCCCGCCGTCTCGCGCCCCCGGCGGGCGCTGCGGCTGGCGGCCTGCCTGGCGGCGGTGCTGGCGGGCGTGCTGCTCAGCCTGCCCCTGCGCCTCCTCCCGTACGGGACCCGGGAGCGGCTGATCCGGCTCTGGGCGCGCGTCCTGTTGCACACCCTCGGGGTCACCGTCCACCTCGGGACGCCGGGCGGCACGCTCGGCGGCGGGACGCTCGTGGTGGCCAACCACGTGTCCTGGCTGGACATCCCGCTGATCGCGGCGGGCCGCCCGGGCCGCTCACTGGCCAAGACCGAGGTCCGCCGGTGGCCGGTGCTCGGGCCGCTGATCGCCTGGGGCGGCACAGTGTTCCTGGACCGCGACCGGCTGCGCGCGCTGCCCGACACCGTGGCGGCGGTGGCCGAGGTGCTGCGCGCCGGCCAGCCGGTGATCGTCTTCCCGGAGGGGTCCACCTGGTGCGGGCGGGAGAGCGGCCGCTTCCGGCCCGCACTGTTCCAGGCGGCGGTGGAGGCGGGCGCCTTCGTCCAGCCGGTGACGATCCGCTACCGGCTGGCGGACGGACGGCCGACCAGCGTGCCCGCCTTCATCGGCGACGACGGACTGCTCACCTCGCTAGCCCGGGTGGTCGCAGTGCGCGGGCTGGTCGCCGACGTGACGTTCCTGCCGCCGATTCCGCCGCCCGCGCCGCAGGCCACCCGGGCGGGGGCGCGCCGGGAGCTGGCCCGCACGGCGCAGGCGGCGGTCGAGGGCATCCGCTGACGTGGCGTCGGCACGCGGACCGGTCAGGTCGGTCAGGTCGGTCAGACCGGCCGGGCCTCGGCCAGCGGCTCCGGACCGGGGCTCGGGTCGAGGTCGGGGCCGAGGTCGGGGCCGGGGCTCGGGCCGGGGTCGGAGCCCGGGTCCGACGCGGAGTCGGGGGCCGATTCCGGGAGGCTGGTACCGCCCGGGGCAAGCGGGCGGGCCCGGCCCAGCAGGACAGCGACCAGGACGGCGGTGACGGCGAGCGCGGCCGCACCGCAGCGCGCCGCGAGGTGGAGGCCCTCGATGAAGGCGCCGTCCACCGCGTCCTGGACCGGGCCGGGCAGCACGGCGGCCGCGCCGCCACCGCCGCGCCCCGCCCCGGCGGGCGCGTCCGCGATCGGGCCGACGGCGTCCGGCGGCACGCCGAGCCGGTGCAGGGCGGCGGTCAGGCTGCCGGTCATCCGGTTGGTCAGCACGGCGCCGAGCACCGCGATCCCGAGGACGCCGCCCAGCTCGCGCAGGGTGTTGATGCTCGCCGAGGCCATCCCGGTCTGCGCCGGGGCGACCCGTTGGAGCACCGCGATCGACACCGGGGTGAAGGTCATCCCCATCCCGAGGCCCATCGCGAACAGGGTCCACAGGTACTCGACGTAGTGGGCGTGCTCGCCGTAGAGGGACAGCCCGCCGAGGCCCGCCGCGCACAGCGCGAGACCGAGCACCAGCGGCAGTCGGGGCCCGTACCGCGAGGTCAGCCCGCCGGAGAGCGGGGCTGCGACGACGATCATCGCGGTCATCGGCAGCCCGGCGTAGCCGGCGTCGGACGGGGACCAGCCGAGCGGGCCCTGCATCAGCAGCGGCAGGAAGAAGAGCGCGCCGAAGATCCCGAAGCTGACCATGAAGCCGCTGAGCAGCGCACCGCCGAGGGCGCCGTCGCGGAACAGCCGCAGCTCCAGCATCGGTTCGGCGAGCCGCAGTTCGAGCACCAGGAAGGCGGCCAGCAGCACGAGCGCCGCGGCTCCGCAGAGGAGCACCCGGGTGTCCGTCCAACCGCGGGTCGGCCCCTCGATCAGCGCGTAGACCAGCAGGCCGAGGCCCGCGGCGGAGAGGACGAGGCCGCCGAGGTCGATCCGCCGGGCACGCGGGGGGATGTCCGGGAGCACGCGGGCGGCGAGCACCAGTGCGGCCACGCCGATCGGCACGTTGATCCAGAACACGCTGGCCCACCCGAGGTGCTCGACCATCGGCCCGCCGACCACAGGGCCGATCGACAGGCCCAGCGCGGAGACCCCGGACCAGAGGCCGATGGCCTTGGCGCGCTCGCGCTCGTCGGTGAAGACGTGGCGCAGCAGGGCGAGGCTGCCCGGGGTGAGCAGCGCGGCCCCGACGCCTTGCAGCATCCGGGCGCCGACCAGCAGGCCGATCGTTCCGGCGAGCGCGGCGAGCGCGGAGCCGACCGTGAACAGCGCGAGGCCGAGCCGGAACATCCGGGTGCGGCCGTACCGGTCGCCGAGCGCGCCGCCGGTCAGCACGAACCCGGCGTAGACGAGGCTGTATCCCTCGACGACCCATTGCAGGCCGCTGATCCCGGTATCCAGGTCCTGGCCGATGCGGGGCAGGGCGTTGTTGACGATGACGTTGTCCAGCATCGACATGAACATGGTGACGCAGAGCGTCAGTAGCGCGAGCCGTTTGCGCCGGGCGCTCGACTCCTGCATGGGAACCCTCCCGATTCCTAGCCCCTAACAGCGTTAGGGAGTGGTGCGGCACGCACAGAGTGCCCCTAACGGTGTTAGATTGCAAGCGGGATCTCGCGCACGGGCGCTCGCCACGGACAGTCGCCGCGAGACTCGCGACCGGAGAAGACCGGATGAGACCGCTGGAGGCGTCCGCACAGCCATGCCGGAGAACGACGACACGACACCGCCGCTGACCAGGGACGCGCTGACCCAGGCCGCGCTGCGGGTACTGGAACGGGACGGCCTCGACGGGCTGTCGATGCGCAAGGTCGCCGCCGAGGTCGGCGTCAAGGCGGCCTCGCTGTACTGGCACGTCCGCAACAAGCAGGAACTGCTCGACCTGCTCACCGACGCGGTGATGGCCTCGGCCGAACCCCCGCCGCGCGAGGGCGGGTGGCGCGAGCAGTTCCACGCCTACTGCTGGCGCTACCGCCGGCTGCTGCTCGACAAGCGCGACGCCGCCAAGGTCGTCTCGGGCCGCCTCTCCCCCGGGCCCCACCTGCTCGGCCTGATGGAGGACCAGCTCGACCGGCTCCGCGCGGCCGGCTTCTCCGACGCCGACGCCGCCATGGCCACCTACCTGCTGGGCGCCTTCGTCCAGGGGTTCGTCCTCCAGGAACAGTCCCCGATCTCGGCCGCCGAAGTCCTCGGCACCAGCCGCCGGGACATCGCCGACGCCGCCGGCGACCGCTTCCGTGCCCTGCCCTCCGACACCTTCCCCAACCTCGTCGCCCTGGCCGACGAACTCACCGAACCCGACATGGACACCCGCTTCGAGTTCTGCGTGCAACGCGTCCTCGACGGGCTCGCGACCCTGCTGCCCGCCGAACAGCGCTGACCCCACCACGGCGGGCCCGGCCGGCCGGGCCCCCGCCCCGGGCCCGCCGAAAATCCACGGCCCGGCCTGCGAGCGCCCGCTAGAGTCTGTCCGGCCGCACGTCCACGGAGGAGTTCCGCGATGCCCGAGCTGCACCCCCACTACGAGCCCTACGCACAAGGCCTGCTGGACGTCGGAGACGGGCAGCGGATGCACTGGAACGCCTCCGGCAACCCGGCGGGCAAACCCGCCGCGATCGTGCACGGCGGGCCCGGGTCCGGCCACCGGCCGGGCGCCCGGCGGTACTTCGACCCCGAGCGGTACCACGTGGTCCAGTTCGACCAGCGCGGCTGCGGACAGAGCCTGCCGCACGCCGCCGACCCGACGACCGGGCTGGAGCACAACACCACCGAGCGGCTGATCGCGGACATGGAGCGGCTGCGCGACCACCTCGGCATCGAGAAATGGCTGCTGTACGGCGGCTCCTGGGGCTCGACGCTGATCCTCGCCTATGCCCAGGCCCACCCCGAGCGGGTCTCCGAGATCGTGCTCTGCGGCGTCACCACGACCCGCCCCGAGGAGACCGACTGGCTCTACCGGGGCGTCGCCCGCTTCCTGCCCGGCCCGTGGGAGGAGTTCCGGAACTTCCTGCCGGCCGCCGACCGCGACGGTGACCTGGTGGCCGCCTACAGTCGGCTGCTCAACAGCCAGGACGAGACCGTCCGGCGGGCCGCCGCGAACGCCTGGGCCACCTGGGAGGACGCCGTCATCGCGCACGAGGCGCTGGGCAAGCCGAACGCCTACAGCGACCGCCCCGCCGACGCGCTGATGGCGTTCACCCGGATCACCGCGCACTACTTCGCGCACCACGCGTTCCTGGCCGACGGCCAACTGCTGCACGACGCCGGACGGCTGGTCGGCATCCCGGGCGAACTGATCCACGGCCGACTGGACCTCGGCTCGCCGCTCGACACCGCGTGGCGGCTGACCCGGGCCTGGCCGGAGGCCCGACTGACCGTCATCGACGAGTCCGGGCACACCGGGAGTCCGGCGATGATGGAGGCGGTCCTCGCGGCGATCGAGCGGTTCGCCTGACCTGCCCGCTCGTCCGGTCCCCTTGTCCGGTCCGTTTGCCCAGTCCGTCTGCCCAGTCCGTCTGCCCAGTCCGCCCGGCCGGTTCGTCCACGGGCGGACGGGCGGTTCACGCGAACGGCCTCCGCCTACGATACGAAGCATGATCGCCTATGTCCCAGCCGCCCTGTTCTTCCTGTTGTTCGGAATCGGGGTACTACGCGACCGCCGCCAGTTCAGCAATGCCGTCCTGCTCGGCATCGCCGTCTCCCTGCTCGCCCTCGCCCTGCTCACCGAGCTGCGCAAGGCGCCCACACTGGTGATGGAACTGGCGGCGGTGGCGATCATCCTGCTGCCGGCCCTCGGCACGGCGGCCCTGGTCTGGTTCCTGATCGCCAACGGCCTGACCATGATCCGCAAGGAGGGCAGACGGCCCGCCAACCTGCTGTCCCTCCTCGCCGGTCTGGGCATCCTCGCCGTCATCGCACTGCTGCTCGCTGCTCTGGCCACCCGCTCGCCCCGGCTGGGCGTACTGGCGGGCACCGCCGTCCTGGTGGTCGGCTACATCTCCTTCCTGTTCGTCTGCTTCGTCGGCTACGCATTCCTCTACGGCCGCCACCGGCCGCGCCGAAACGTGGACTTCGTGGTCGTCCTCGGCTCCGGCCTGATCGGCGGCGAGCGCGTCCCGCCGCTGCTGGCCAGCCGGCTCGACCGGGGCCGGGAGGTGTACGACAAGCAGGCCGCGCGCGGCAACCCGCCGGTGCTGATCACCTCCGGCGGCCAGGGCCCGGACGAGAAGCTGCCGGAGTCCCACGCGATGGCCGACTACCTGACCGGGCGCGGCTTCCCGGCCGAACACATCGAGCGCGAGGATCGCTCCCGCACCACCGAGGAGAACCTGCTCTTCAGCAAGGCCATCATGGAGCAGGCCAAGCCCGACTACCGCTGTGTCGTGGTCACCAACAGCTTCCACGCCTTCCGGGCGGCGCTCACCGCCCGCAGGACCGGCGTCAACGGGCAGGTGTTCGGCTCGCCGACCGCCGCGTACTACTGGCCGAGCGCGACGATCCGCGAGTTCGCCGCCGTGTTCCTCTCGCACAAGCTGATCAACTTCGGGATCTGCGGCCTCCTCGCGCTCTGTGGGCTGCTCGCGGCCCTCTGAACCGCAGCCGACCCCGGGCCCCGGCCGCCGAAGCGACCGGGGCCCGGCCGTACCTTCAGCCGAACCTCCGTCAGGTCTCCCTCCGGTCCTCCGAACCTCTGCCCGGGCCTCCGGTCATGCCACCGGTCGGACCACCGGTCGGACCACCTGTCAGGCCGCCGCTCAGGCCGCCGGGCGGGGAGCCAGGATGGCGCAGGTGGTGGTGGCATGCGCGTAGAGCTTGCCGTTCTCCACCCCGACCACCCTCGCCTCGGCCGTCGCCATCGTCCGGCCCAGATGCAGCACCAGGCCCTCGCAGCGCAGCAGCCCCGAGTCGGCGAACAGCGGGCGCAGCATGTGGACGTTCAACTGCGTAGTGGTGTAGCCGATCCCGGCGGGCAGCCGGCTCAGCACGGCGCAACCGAGCGCCGAGTCGAGCAGGGTGGCGAGGTAGCCGCCGTGCACGGTGTTCATCGGGTTGTAGAGGTGATCGCCGAGTTCACCCTCGAACACCGCCGTGCCCGGCTTCACCTCGGTCAGATGGAATCCGAGCGTGCTGCAGATCGCCGGCTCCTGAATCCGGCCCGCGAGGATCTCGTGCAGGATCTCCTCTCCGCTCAGGCGCGGGAAGGCGGAGATCGGCGGGCCGGCCGTCCAGGTGTGGGTCCTGGTCCGGGGCACCTGGCCCTCCAGGGCCTGCCGGCCTTCAAGGAGCTCCTGGCCCTCCGGGGACGTCGCGCCGCCGGGGTCTGCCTCATTCGTCGTCATGGGATCAACCTGCCTTGTTCGCGCACGCCCCTCAAGTGCCTTCCGCGGTACGGCCGGCGCGCGGCCCCCGGGCATCGGACCATGGCGGTCCACGCCATGGCGGGGCGGTGGACCTCGGGTGGCCGTCACATGGCACCGGGGCACGGGGCGCGCCACGCTGCACGGCATCCGCCCCCACTCCTCCCCCACCCAGGAGCCCCCATGCCTCTCCGTCCTGCCGCCGCCGCGTTGCTGACGGCCGCCGCACTCGCGATCGGCACCACCGCACCCGCCCCGGCTGCGGCCGACACCGTGAGCGGGACCTTCCAGCAGGTCACCGGATTCGGCGCCAATCCGGGAAACCTCGCGATGTACTCCTACACCCCCGCCGGACTGCCGAGTGGCGCGCCGCTGGTGGTCGCGCTGCACGGCTGCCTGCAGACCGCCAACGACTACTACCGCAACTCCGGTTGGACGACCTTCGCCGACCGGTACGGCTTCGCGGTCGTCTTCCCGCAGACCAGCAGTGCCAACAACAGCCTCTCCTGCTTCAGCTGGTTCGACGCGACCAAGGACGCCCGGGGCACCGGCGAGGCTGAGTCGGTGATCGAGATGGTCACCAAGGCCAAGGCCCTGTACGGCTCGGACGGTCGGCGGGTGTTCGTCACCGGGCTGTCGGCCGGCGGCGGGATGGCCTCCGACCTGCTGGCCGACTACCCGGACGTGTTCGCCGGCGGGGCGATCGACTCCGGCCTCCCGGCCCAGTGCGCGACCACCCAGAGCGCCGCCTCCGGCTGCCAGAACTCCGACCAGGGGCTCACCCCGGCCCAGTGGGGCGACAAGGTCCGGGCCGCGTACCCGGGCTACGCCGGGCCCTGGCCCCGGGTGGCGATCTGGCAGGGCAGCGCGGACACCGTGGTCAGGCCGGTGAACGCGACGGAGCTGCGCGACCAGTGGACCAACGTCCAGGGTGTCGGCCAGAGCCCGACCAGCACCCGGAGCCTGCCGGGCGGCACCACCGAGGAGGTCTACGCCGACGCGGGCGGGCGGCCCGCCGTGGCACTGTTCACCATCGCCGGGATGGGCCACGGGCTGGCCGTCAACCCCGGCTCCGCAGCGGACCAGTGCGGGGCCACCGGCAGCTACTTCCTCAACACGATCTGCTCCAGCTACTACACCGCGCAGTTCTGGGGCCTGGACGGCAGCACGGGGCCCACCAACCCCGGCCTGCCCGCCCCGACCGGGCTGACCGCGACCCCGGCGGGCCAGAGCTCGATCGCCCTCGCCTGGCAGGCCGTCAGCGGGGCCGCCTCCTACCAGGTCTACCGGGACGGCACGATGGCGGGCAGTGCCACCGGCCCGTCCTTCACCGACACCGGGCTCGCCCCCGGCACGTCGTACGGCTACACCGTGGCGGCGGTCGACCCGTCGGGCGCGGTGGGCACCCGATCGGCGGCGGTGACGGCGACCACCGGCGGCGGCGCCGCGCAGTGCTTCACCGACAGCAACTACAACCAGGTCCGGGCCGGGCGGGCCACCCAGAGCGGCGGCCTGACCTACGCGCTCGGCTCGGGCCAGAGCATGGGCCTCTGGAACACCTTCGTGACGCACACCCTGAAGCAGACCGGCCCGGGCTACTTCGTGCTCGCCGACGGCCAGTGCTGAGCGGGCGAAACCCGACCTCCGGCTCATCCGTCCCCCTCTCCCGGGCGCAGCCCCGCCTCTCCTGAGCGCAGCCCGGCGAACAGGTCGGTCTCGGACCCCTCGCCCTCGACCGGCACCAGGCTCCGGGCGAGGTGGTAGTCCTCCGTCGGCCAGACCTCGCGCTCGATGTCCCGTGGGTGGGCCATGAACGCGACCCCGGGCTCGATCTGGGTGGCGTGCGCCAGCAGTGCCGCGTCCCGTACGGCGAACTGCTCGGCGCACGCGATCCGGGTGGTGGTGGCGAGGGCGGGCGGGGTGTCCGGCCAGTCCGCGAGCAGTGCGCCCATGCCCGAGGGGACGCCCCGCTCCGTCATCGCGTCGTGCAGGGTCTGGAACCAGGCTCTGGAGAGCGCCAGGTGGTAGTAGAGCTTCGCCGCCTGCCAGGGTTCCCCCGTCTCGGGGTGGCGGCCCGGGTCGGCGGCGGCCTCGAAGGCCTCGACCGTGACCTGGTGGGTCATCACGTGGTCGGGGTGCGGATACCCCCCGGTCTCGTCGTAGGTGACCACCACGTGCGGACGGAACTCCCGGATCAGGGCGACCAGCGGCGCCGCGGCCGCCGCCACGGGCTGGGCGGCGAAGCAGCCCGCCGGCAGCGGTTCGCCCGGGCCCGGCATGCCGGAGTCCACGAAGCCGAGGAACTGCTGGCGCACCCCGAGGATGCCCCGGGCGGCCGCCATCTCCTCGCTCCGGATCCGGGCGAGGTCCGCCCGGACCTCGGGGCGGTCCATGGCCGGGTTGAGCACCGACCCGCGCTCACCGCCGGTACAGGTGGCGACCAGGACGTCCACCCCCTCGGCGGCGTACCGCGCGAGGGTGGCAGCGCCCTTGCTGGACTCGTCGTCGGGGTGGGCGTGGACGCTGAGCAGGCGGAGCCGCCCGGCGTGCTGGGTGAACACGGCGCCTCCGTACGTGGCCGATGTGGTCATGCGCCCTCCCCGGGTCGTCCGTCCGGCGGCCGCTCCGACCGCCCGGAAGAAACTTAGGACGGACCCAGCGATTAGGTCAAGCCTAATTTCTGGGTCCGACCCAGCGAACTGCGCTACGCTGCCTCCATGACGGAACCCACAACGGAAACCGCGACGGAAACCCTGACGGGAACCGGGGCCGCCCCGACCCTGCGCGAGCTCAACAAGCGACGCACCCGCGAGGCGATCTCGCACGCCGCGACCAGGCTCTTCATCGAGCAGGGCTTCGACCGCACCACCGTCGCCGAGGTCGCGACGGCCGCCGGAGTCGCCAAGATGACCGTCACCAACCACTTTCCGCGCAAGGAGGACCTCCTCCTCGACCTGCACGAGGAGATCGTCGGTCGGCTCGCCCGGGCGGTCGCCGAGCGTGCGCCCGGCGAGTCCGCCCTCGCCGCGCTGCGCCGCGACTGCCTGGCCGGCCTCGACCGGCACGACCCACGGCTCGGCTTCTCCGGCCCGGCGTTCGCCCGCACCGTCGCCGACAGCCCCGCCCTGGTCGCCCGGATCCGCGAGCTGCACGAACAGAGCGAGACCGCCCTGGCCGAGGCCCTGGCCGGGGCCACCCGCCCCACGACAACCGGCACTCCGCCCGGCACTCCGCCCGGCGCATCGCCCGACGCGCCGGGCGGCACACCGGCCGGCCCGCCGGTCGACTTCGAGAGCCGGGTGGCCGCCGGGCTGCTCGCCGCCGTCGACCGCACGGTGTTCACCGAAGTGTTCCGCAGGCTGCTGGCCGGCGACGAGGCCGCCGCCATCACGGCGGCGGTGCGCCCCTCGGCCGTCCGAGCCTTCGACCGACTGGAGGGCGCCCTGGGCACCTTCGCCGTCCGACCGGGCTCCTGACCTGCGGCGCGAGACGCCCACCCGTGGAGAGCCCTTGACGAAAGGTTGACCTGCTCACGGCAGAAGGTTGACGACCGCCGCCCCTATCGTCGGCCCATGCCCTCACAGCCCATCAGGCCCACCACCCTGCCGGTCCTGCCCTACCGCAAGCCCACCCGAGGCCGGGACTACTGGGTCCTGGACAACGTCCTCCCCGACCCGGACGCCGTCCGCGAGCGCTGTCTGGCCCGCGGCGACTGGACCGAAGGCTACCCGCACCGCCCCGAGACCTGGCCCGGCCTGCGCACCATGCCCGGCCTGGAGCCCGACGAGCTGGCCCGAGTGGAGGCCCTGGTCCGCAAGGCCACCGGCGCTTCCCGGCTCTGGGTGCAGAGCACCCCGGGCGGCGGCACGCTCAACCACAACTGCGTCCAGGTCGTCGGCGCCGGGGAGTCGGAGTCCCGCCCGCACACCGACTCCCGCGCGCTCTGCCGCTACGCCGCCGTGCTCTACCTCAGCCCAGGCGCGCCGAAGGACGCCGGCACCAGCTTCTACCGCCAGCAGTTCCCCGGCGGACGCCTCGGCGGGAACCTCGTCAACGCGCCGCACAACAATCTGGTCGAGGCGCTCGGCACCCGCCACGTGCCCGCCGACCACTTCACCGAGGACGTCCGCGTCCCCAACCGCTACAACCAGCTGCTCCTCTACCACGCCAACCTCATGCACAGCGCGACCTCCTACTACGGCGCCGAGCTGCCGGAGCGTCGGATGACGGCCGTCTTCTTCTGGATGGCCTGACGGACCGACAGCACGCCGACCACCGAACGCGGCAACCGAACGCGGCCGCCGAACGCGGTCTCCGGAGCTGCCGAGGACTCGCCGCCCCCTTGACCCGGCCCCGCCCGCACCCCCGAGAGTGGCAGGGGCGAGCCGCGCCACGGCGGCCGCAGCGGAGAGGGGACCACCCGTGAACGCACCCTGTCTCATCCTCGACATCGGCGGCGTCCTGGAATACACGCCGAGGACGGGCTGGCCGGAGCGCTGGGAGCGCCTGTTGGAGCTGCCGCCGCACGCGATCGACGAGCGGCTGCGGGACGTCTGGCAGGCCGGCGCGATCGGCGGCATCACCGAGCCGGAGGTGCGTGAGCAGGTGGCCGCCCGGTTGCACCTCGGTCCGGCCCAGGTCGAGGCCTTCATGGCCGACCTCTGGGAGGAGTACCTGGGCACACCGAACGAGGAGCTCATCGCCCACGTGCGCGGGCTGCGCGGGCGGGCCCGGCTCGGCATCCTCAGCAACAGTTTCGTCGGCGCCCGCGAACGCGAGGTCCCGCTCTACCGGTTCGACGAGCTGGTGGAACACATCGTCTACTCGCACGAGATCGGGACCGGCAAGCCCGACCCGCGCGCCTACGAGATCACCTGCGCCGAGTTGGGCGTCAGCCCGGTCGACTGCCTCTTCATCGACGACCACGCGCCCAACGTCGAGGCCGCCCGGGCGGTGGGCATGCAGGCCCATCTGTTCGAGGACAACGCCTCCGCCATCGCCCGCATCGCCCGTCACCTCGGCGACGGCGACGGCGACGGCGACGTCCGTTGACGGGCTGAACGGGCTGAGCACTCACTCCGTACGTGGGGGCAGGACGGACACCCCTGACGGCCCGGCGCCCGCCACGGTGACACCCCGACCGAGGCCCCGGAGACCACGCGCGGCCCCGCACCGATTGGCGACCGCCGCGTCCGGGGACGCTGGCCGCATGCACCAGGACTCCGTACCGCCGACCGAGACGATCCGCCCCGATTGGGCCGGGATCGACCAGCTGCCGACCACCGACCTGCTCCGCCTGATGAACGCCGAGGACCGCACCGTCCCCGCCGCGGTGGCCGGGGAGTTGGTCCGGATCGCCGCCGCGGTGGACGCCACGGCGGCACGGATGGCGGCCGGTGGGCGGCTGGTCTACGCCGGGGCGGGGTCCGCCGGGCGGCTCGGGGTGCTGGACGCCGCCGAGTGCCCGCCGACCTTCGGCACCGATCCGGGCCTGGTGGTGGGCCTGATCGCGGGGGGCGGGACCGCCGTGGCCGAGGCCGTCGAGGGCGCCGAGGACCGCCCGGAGCTGGCGGCGGCCGACCTGGCCGCGCTCCGGCTCACCCCGGCCGACACCGTGGTGGGCGTCTCCGCCTCCGGCCGCACGCCGTACGCGGTGGCGGCTGTCCGGACCGCACGGGCGGCCGGGGCGCTGACGGTCGGACTGGCCTGCAACCGGGGTTCGGCGCTGGTGGCGGCGGCCGAGCTGGGGATCGAGGTGGAGGTCGGCCCGGAGGTGCTGGCAGGGTCAACCAGGCTGAAGGCGGGCACGGCGCAGAAGCTGGTGCTCAACATGCTGTCGACCGCCGTCATGGTCCGGCTCGGCCGGACGTACGGCAATCTGATGGTCGACGTCCGGGCCACCAACGCCAAGCTCCGCGCACGGGCCCACCGGATCGTCACGGAGGCCACCGGCGCCGACGAGGCGGCGGTCCGCCGCGCGCTCGCCGCCACCGGGGGCCGGGCCAAGGACGCGATCCTGGTCCTGCTCGCGGACGTGGACGCGCCGACCGCCGCCCGGCAGCTCGCCGCCTCCGGCGGGCGGCTGCGCGAGGCACTACGCGCCCACCGCCGCTAGGGGCTCTCTTTCGGATCACGCCGGGCGCGCGACGCGCCCCCAGCCTGGCGGCCGGGAGGTACCCCAAGGCATCCCGCCTGGACGCACGCCCGAATCGCCCAAGTACGTCCAGTACGAGGACGACTCGGGCGCACGCCCAGCCGGGCGCGTCATGGGGGCACCTCCCGGCCGAAGGCTGGGGGAGCCGCGGGCTGATCCGCCAAGATCGACCGGACAGGACCTAGTACTCCAGCAGGACTTCGACGTTTTGCCTGTTCAGAGGGCTCGCGGTGGGGTGTAGCGGGCTGATGCCCGATCAGGGGCGGTCTTCATTGGGCCGCCCCTCGATCGTGTGCAGCCGGCGTTGGTAGTGACAGCGCCGGGCGACGGCCTGGCGTTGTCGCCGCCAGGTGGACCACTTCAAGGCGTGAGCGAGGGGCGGGCAGTGTGGTGGACGCGGGCCGCGGGGACAGCCAGTTGCCAGGAGCCGCCGGATCTCTGCCCCGGTGAGGTCGACCAGGGCGCGGGAACCGTTTCTGCAGCCCCCTTTGCAGCCCCCTTTGCAGCAGCCGCGGCGGCCGCCGCGGCCATCGCGGCCAGGAAGGCGTGGGCGAGCATGGCCAGGGTGACGTGTCGCATCCAGCCGGGGTAGCGGCGGACCTCGTACTGGTCCAGGACGCACTCGTTCTTCGCGGCCTGGAAGCACTCCTCGATCGCCCGGCGCATCCCGGCGATCCGCACCAACTGCTCCACGGTCGTGTCGAGTTGTGCGTAGGCGAGGTAGTAGGCGATCCCGTCGGGCCTGCTCAGGCTGCGGCGGCCCAGCGCCCACCGCTGGCGGACCGGGGTCTCATCCTGGTAGTCGAACTCGGCCACGGCGGGTGGCCGGATGGCCGCCCAGTCATAGATGCGCGGTCCTTTGGCACCGTCGCCGCACGAGATCCGCTCCCAGGCCTGGGCCGGGGCCTGGGCCTGGGCCGGGGCCTGGGCAAACAGCCAGTCGACGCGTGGACAGCCCACGCTGAACTGGGACTTGGGCACCGCCAGGACGTAGCCGACGCCGGACTGTTCCAGCAGGCGACAAAAGCGCCCCTCCTGGCCGTAGGCCGAGTCCGCGGTGACCCAGGCGATCGGCAGGTCGGAGGCCGGCGCCCGCAGCACCAGGGCCTTGGCGAGGCCGCCCTTGGTGCGGAACTCCCGCTCGTCGGGGATCCTCGCTGCGCGGCAGCGGTCCCGGTCCTCGGTCCAGGATTTGGGCAGGTAGAGCTCGCGGTCGACCAGGGCGCGGCCACGGGTGGAGGCGCAGGCGGCGAAGACCCCGATCCGGCAGTTCCCGGTGCGGCCGGCGGTGCCGGAGCATTGGCGCTGCACACCGGCAGAGGTGGTGCCCTTCTTGACGAAGCCGGTGTCGTCGATGATCAGGACTCCGTCGTCGGCTCCGAGGCGTTCGGCGACGTAGTGCTGGAGTTCGTCGCGGATCTCGTCCGCGTCCCAGCGGGAACCGGCGAGCAGGTGCTGCGGGCCGTCGGGTGTGGCGTGACCTGCGTATTCGGCCAGTTGCCAGCCGTTCTTGCGGCCGACTGGTCCGAGCAGGCCGCGGACGCGCGCATCCGGCGGCGCGGCTCCACGCGGCTGAAGCGGTGGCCGATACGGAGGAAGAGGTCTTCGAGTTCGTTGTCCCAGGTCTCGGCTGCAGGCTCGTTGATCACGACGAGAGGCTGCCCCGGCGCTGTCACTACCAACGCCGGCTGCACACGATCGAGGGGCGGTCCGATGAAGACCGCCCCTGATCGGGCATCAGCCCGCTACACCCCACCGCGAGCCCTCTGAACAGGCAAAACGTCGAAGTCCTGCTGGAGTACTAGGGCCGGACGATCCGCAGGACGGCGGTGCTCCCGGTGTAGCCGCCCACGTAGAAGGTGTGGCCGTCGGGCCCCAGGGCGAGACCGCTGATGACCCCGTCGGTCAGGCCGATCAGCGACTCCTGCGGGACGGCGGCGCCCGTGGCGGCGTCGAGGGCGAGCACCGAGCCCCTGATGGTGGACGTGCCGGTGGTGACGTAGAAGCGGGTGCTGTCCGCGCCGGCACGCGGGAAGTGCAGGTTGGCGTACCCGTTGGTCAGTGCGAGGTGTGCGGCGACGGTGTCGGTGGCGGTGTCGACGACGTCGGCCGCGCCGCTGCCCGAGGCGTTCACGGCGAGCAGGCGGCCGCCGTCGGGGGTGAGCGCCAACTCGTGCCCGTACACCGTGGCGGTGGCGGGGATCCTGCCGACGACGGACGGCACGGCGCCGCTGGTGTCCAGGTGCACCACGCCCACGTTGGCGCCGACGTAGACGTCGCGGCCGTCCGCTCCGACCGCCAGCCCGTTCACGTTCATCGCCGGGACCGGCACCGCGTCGGTGAACGCCAGCCGCGCGGTGTCGAACCTCAGGACCCGCCCGTCGCCCCTCGACCGGATCCCCGACGACCCGTCCTGGGTGACGTAGAGCGTCGCCCCGTCCGGGCTGAGCGCCAGCTCGTTGAGCTTCCCCTCGGTCCAGCGCTCCGGGCGCGGCTGGTCCGGCACGGGGAGCGAGGCGAGCACGGTCAGCGAAGCGGTGTCCCACACGGTCACGACGTCGAGGTTCAGGACGTAGAGCCGCGAGCCGTCCGGGCTGAGCGCCGTGATCGAGGACCAGTTGTGGTTGCCGGTGCTGTCCTGGCCGGTGACCTGGCCGGTCTGGGTGTCGACCGCCCTCACCGCGATCCTGTTGTTCGCGTCGGCCACCGTGACGTACACCGTGGTGCCGTCCGGGCTGACCACCGGCACCACGTCGCCGCGGCCCACCGCGACGGTGGCCTCGACGCCGGGGACCGGGGTGGTGGCCACGGCGGGCCCGCCCGCCAGTGCGAGCAGTGCCGCCGTGGTGGCCACCGCCGTCGCCCAGCGGGCCGTCCTCGCAAGAGCTCTCATTGATCGCTTCCCCTCCCCGCGCCGCCCTCGCGGCGCCCCTGGGAAGGCTAGCCGCCGGTGAGGGGGTCGTGAGGACAATAGGAGAAATGTGCAAGGGATGTGATGATTCGTCAGATCCGTGTTCGAGGTGGTCTGGGTCGCCCCGTACGCCCCCTGCCCGGGCCCGCCCACACGCCCGCCGTCGCCCCGGCCCGTACACCGACGCACCCGCCCGCGCTTCCCGGATCCGCTCCACCCACCACCGCCGGCTGACGTCCCGACACCACCGCGCGGCTAGGGGCTCCCTTTCGGATCACGTCGGATCAGCGCGCGGCGTCGGAGTGCGTGCATCGCAAGGCGGAGGAGGGAGTCCATGCGGAGTATCGACGACCGACGACAACGCGGCGAGGTGTGTGCTCCGGCGTCGCGCGCCCGGCGTGATCCGAAAGAGAGCCCCTAGTACTCCAGCAGGACTTCGACGTTTTGCCTGCTGGAGTACTGACGGCTCGCCGGTCAGGGCACCGGGACGCGGTACGGCTCCGGGGCCGGCTCGGCCCGGTGGTGGTGGCGGGCCGGGCGGAGCGGCCACCAGAGGGCGCGGCCGAGCAGGGCGGCGACGGCGGGCACCAGGACCAGGGACAGGACGACGGCGGAGAGCAGGATGCCGAGCGTCAGCGCGAAGGCGACCTGTTCGCTGCCCGGGGTGGCGGCGAGGGTCGCGAAGGAACCGGCCAGGACCAGGCCGGCCGTGGCGATGGCGGGCGTGGTGTGCCGTACGGCGCGGGCGACGGCGGCGCGGGGCGGGCCCGGGCGCTGCATCTCCTCGCGGATCCGGTCGGTGATGAGGATGTTGTAGTCGGTGCCCAGCGCCACGACGAACAGGAACAGCACCAGCGGGAGGGTGAAGCTGACGCCCGGTTCGCCCAGCCCGTGCTGGAACAGCAGGGTCGCGGCGCCGAGGGTGGCGGCGAAGCCGAGCCCGACCGAGAGCATCAGGACCAGCGGGGCGAGCAGGCTGCGCAGGAGCAGCAGCAGGATCAGGGCGATCAGGGCGGCCGCGACCGGGAAGACGATCGCCAGGTCGTGGTCGACGGCGGTGGAGATGTCGGCGAAGATCGCCGCCGTGCCGCCGACGTGGGCGCTGGTCCCGGCGGGTGTGTGGGCGGCGACCGCGGCGCGGACCGGGCCGGAGGCCAGGTCGCGGGCGCGCCGGCTCTGCGGGTCTGCGGTCAGGTAGAGGTCGATCCGGGCGGCGCGCCGGTCCCCGTTGAGGACGGTGCCGCCCGTCTTGCCGACGCCCTCGACCTGGGTGAGGGCGTGGGAGAGGCCGTCGAGCCGGCCGGGGGTGAGGGTGGTGCCGTCCGTGGTGACGACGTAGACGCTCGTCGGGTCGGAGACGCCGGCGGGCAGGGTGCGGGAGATCTCGGCGGCGGTGGCGGCGGCCGGGGTCCGGTCGCCGGCGCCGCCGAGGCCGTAGTCCATCCGGATCCCGGTCATCCCGGCGGCCAGCGCGCCGAGCAGGGCGAGGGCGGCGAGCAGCATCGGCAGCGGCCGCCGGGCGACGAGCGTGCCGAAGCGGGCGGCGAAGCCCTCGTCCGGCTGGCGGCGCAGGCTGCGGGAGGGCCAGAACATGCCGCGGCCGCAGGCGGCGAGCAGGGCGGGCATCATGGTGAGGCTGCCCAGCAGCATGACCAGGACGGCGACGGCGATGGCCGGGCCGAGCGAGCGGAACTGGCCGAAGCTGGCCACGCCGAGGGTGGCGAAGGCGGCGACGATGGTCAGCGCGGCCGAGGTGATCGCGGTGCCCACCCGGGCGGTCACCTGGGCGGCGGCTTCGCGGGCGGGCTGCTCGGGCCGGGCCCGCAGGTGCTCGCGGAAGCGGAAGAGCAGGAAGAGCAGGTAGTCGACGCCGATGCCGAGCAGGACCACGGAGACCAGCCCGGGGGTGCCGGCGTCGAGCTTGAGGCCGGTCAGCGTCGCGGCGACGGCCACGGCTCCGCCGGCCGCGCTGCCGATCATGGCGACGGCGAGCAGCGGCAGCAGGGCCGCCGCCACGCTGCGGAACACCAGCACGTTGAGCAGGACGATCAGCCCCATGACGAGCGCGCTGCCGACCGTCGCGGCGGTGCGGTGGGAGTCGGCGGTGTCCACGGCGTCGGCCAGTCCCCCGGTGAACCCGGTGCGCATCCCGGCGTCGGCGAACTGGGCCCGGGTGGCGTCCCGGAACGCCCGGTAGACGCCCTGGACGCCCTCGGCCGCGGCGTTGCCGGTCAGTTCGACGGAGAGCAGTTCGAAGCCGCGGTCGGGCGCCACCATGGCCGGGGCGACCCGGGGGGTCTGGGACCGGTCGGGGACGAGGAAGGCCGGCTCGTCGTCCTTCCTGGGCATGACGACCCGGCGCTGGGCGAGCTTCGCCGCCTCGGCCTCGACCCGCTGCTGGTCGGCGGCGGTGAGCGCCTGGCCGTCGGTCCTGGCGACCAGCACCGTGACCGTGGTGGCGTCGGGCTTCATCCCGAAGTTCTCCTCGGCGATCCGCAGCGCGGCGGCCGAGTCGTAGCTCTTGGGCAGGAAGTCCCCGGTCTGGGACTGGGTGACGCGGGCGAGCAGCATCGGGCTCAGCAGGGCCAGGGAGAGTCCCAGCACCACCCAGAGGGTGATCACCTTCCACGGGTTCCTGGTGGAGTATCCGGTCAGTGCGCGGATCACGATTTCCTCCGGCGGTGGACGCGAGCGTCCGCAAGGTCGGTCTCGGCTCCGGGGGTTCCCGGCCGGGTTCCAGACCATCACCCGGGGTGGGCCGCGGACGTCCCTGCGACGGACGATCCGCACCGGGGCCCCTGCTCCTCGGCCGGGCCCGGACCCGGGACCGTGGTCCTGGTCCGGCCCCCGTGATCGGCCGTGGGGACCATGCCGGGGCGGGGTGGGCCGATGCCAGAATGGGGTCATCGGGCCTGTTCAGAGCCTGTTCAGGGCCTGAAACAGGCTCTGATCGGGGCCTGATCGGGCTCATCGGGGCTCGTCAGGGCTCATCGGGGCTCGTGGCTCGTGGCTCGTGGCTCGTGGCGCGTCAGGGCTCATCGGTGAGGCGCGGCGCGGGCCGGGCACGGAGGGGGAACGGACATGGGCGGTCATCAGCGCCCCGCGATGGACACGGCACTCGGGGCGGACCCGGCGCACCCGGCACACCGGGCGAGCGGGAGCCCGGGGCCCGGCGGGGTGGCGGACGCGCCGCCGGAGACCGACGGCGCGCCGTGGACCCACGCCGACGCACTGGTGGCCGCCTGCGTCTGCACGCTCGACCTGCTCAACTACCTGCTCTTCAGCGAGATGGACGGGGTACGCCGGGTGACCCCGCCGGGCCTGCTCCTCGTCGCGCTGTCGGCCCTGCCGCTGCTCGTCCGGCGCCGCCACCCGGTGCCGGCGCTCGCCGTGGTCCTGGCCGTCGAGGCCGCGATCGACCTGTCCACACCGGCGAGCACCCACTTCGGCGCCGTCCTGATGGTCGGCCTGTACTCGGTCGCCCGGGTCCGCCCCGCCCCGGTGACGGCGGCCGCCGCGGCGGCGACGACGGTGCTGACCACGCTGAGCCAGAGCCACCTGCGCGTCCCCTCCTGGCAGGCGCTCGCCGGCACCTCCTGCTCCACCCTGCTCGTGGCCGGCGCCGGCCTCGCCGTGGCGCGCTGGCAGCGGGAGGTCGCGGCCAACCGCAAACTGCTGGCCGAACGCGCGGTGGCCGACGAACGCCGCCGCATCGCACGGGAGTTGCACGACATCGTGGCGCACCACATCACCACCATGCAGCTGATGGCCGGCGGCGCCCGGGCCAACCTCGCCCACCCGGAGGTGGTCCGGGACGCCCTGGTCACCCTGGAGTCCTCCGGGCGACTGGCCCTGCGGGAGATGCGCCAGCTCCTGGACGTCCTGCGGGCCGGCGACGAACCGGACACCGCCCCGCCCTCGCCCCAGCCCGGGGCCGAGGACCTCGGCCGGCTGGTGGACGAGTCCCGGGTGGCCGGCCTGCCGACCGACTTCGGCGTCCACGGGCCCCGCCGCCCGCTGCCGCCCACCGTCGGCCTGACCGTGTTCCGGATCGTCCAGGAGGGCCTCACCAACGCCCGCAAGCACGCCGGGCCCGCCCGCGCGACCGTCACCCTGACGTACGGTCCGGACCGGGTCACCGTCGAGGTGCGCGACGACGGGGGCACGGCGGGCACGGGCGGCGCCGCACCGCAGGAGGCGGTGCCGGCCGGCGGCCGGAGCGGGTACGGCCTGATCGGCATGCGCGAGCGCGTCGCCCTGCACGGCGGCACCCTGCGGACCGGACCACGTCCGGAGGGCGGCTTCGCCGTCCTGGCCGACCTGCCACTGGCCCCGGAGGAGACGGCCGACGCGGCCGTCCAGCACGGAACGACGACGGCCCGGTGAGCGCGCACGACGGCGGCCCGGTGGGCGCGCACGGCGACGGCCCGGTGAGGTCGAACGACGACGGCCCGGTGGGCGCGGTGGCACCGGGTATCCGGGTCCTCATCGCGGACGACCAGCCGCTGGTGCGGCGCGGCCTGTCCCTGATCCTCTCCCCCGACCCGTCCTTCGAGGTGGTGGGCGAGGCCGAGAACGGGGAGCAGGCCGTCACCGCCGCCCGCCTGCTGCGCCCCGACGTCGTGGTGATGGACATCCGGATGCCCGTGCTCGACGGGGTCGGCGCGACCCGGGAGCTGGCCCGCATCCTCCCCTCCTGCCGAGTCCTCGCCCTCAGCACCTTCGACATGGACGAGTACGTGGTGGCCGCGCTGCGCGCCGGCGCCCACGGGTTCCTGCCCAAGGACGTCTCGCCGGAGGAACTGGGCGCGGCGATCCGCACCGTCCACGCCGGCGAGGCGGTGGTCGCCCCGCGCCTGCTCACCCGGCTGATCTCCACCTACGTCCGGGCCCCGGTCGGCGCCCCGCCGCCGGTCACCGACACGGGCGGGCTGACGCCCCGGGAGGTCGAGGTGTGGCGGCTGATGGCCACCGGCCTCGACAACACCGAGATCGCCCGGGCCCTGGACATCAGCGTGTCGACGGTGAAGAACTACATCACCAGCATCTTCGGCAAGCTCGACGTCCGGGACCGCGCCCAGGCGGTCATCGCAGCCTACGAGTCCGGCCTGGTCACCGCGCGCACGGGAGGCGGGTAGCGGGGGCTTTCCGTCTGCGGGGGCTTTCTGTCTGCGGGTCCTTGTCGACCGCGAGCTCTACCTGCCCAGGTCCTGGGCCGAGGACCAGGACCGCTGCCGCGCGGCGAAGATCCCCGGCCGACGCCTGGCAGCGGATCCCGTACGGTGCCGGCGCAAAAGGACCGCGTATCCACGACCGGGCGGCCATCCGGCTGCCCGCCGTGGCGGAGTTCGACTACCGGGGCGAGGTCCAGGTCCGCCAGCGGTGGGCACCGGCCCGCCGCAGCCTGAGCAGGCCCAGGGTGGTCATGACGGTCACGCGAGCCCATCCGTCCCGAGTGCCTCGCGCGCGATCTCGGCCCGGAAGCCCTCGATCAGGACGCGCAGCCCGTACTCGAAGTCGGCGTCGTGGTCGGTCATGCGCAGCACGTCGGCCGCCTCGCGCAGCAGCGGGAGGTCGCGCAGGGCTTCGTCCGGGAAGGGCGGCCGGGCGCGGTCGGCGGCGTCCTGTCGCCAGGCCTGCTCCTCGGTGACCCAGCCCATGATGTAGCGGTCGATGGTGAGCAGCAGTCGCAGCGCGGTGCGGGGCCGCAGGCCGGCCTGCCGGAGGGCGTCCAACTGGGCTTCAACGGCGGGCAGTTCGTCTTCGGTGGGCAGCGTTCCGGCGTGCACCCGGGCGCCGTCGCGGTAGGCGAGCAGGGCGTGGCGCTTGGCGCGGGCGTCGGCGGCGAGCCAGTCCGGCCAGTGCTCCGGATCCGGGCTGCGGTCGGCCGGGAGGGCCTCGGCGAGCATCGCCTCGGCCATCAGGTCGAGCAGTTCCCGCTTGTTCTTGAAGTGCCAGTACAACGCGGGTGACTGGACGCCGAGTTCGCGGGCCAGCCGCCGGGTGGTCAGGCCGTCGATGCCTTCCTCGTCGAGTACGCGCAGCGCGGTGCGCACCACCTCGTCGCGTTGCAGTGCCACCGCCGGCCGCCTCTCCGTTATTCGCTTGCCCAATCCACCTTATCGCCGCTAAGTTCCCGAGCTGGAATTTATCAGCGATAAGGAGAGCCGTCGTGGTCGACGGCCCGAAGGAACCACCACCCCATGACCTCCGGAACGGACCGCCCCCGGTCCCGACTGCTGCCGAACACCGCGCCCTGGCGGTCCTCCCGCGACTTCCGCCTCACCTGGACGGCCGGCACCGTCACCCTGCTCGGCTCCGTCCTCACCATGACGGCGATCCCGCTCCAGATCGCCGACCTCACCGGTTCACCGCTGGCCGTGGGCGCGGTCGGCGCCGTCGAACTCCTGCCGACCATCGTGTTCGGCCTCTACGGGGGCGTCCTCGCCGACCGTGCCGACCGCCGAACCGTCGCCCTGGTCACCGAACTCGCACTCGCCGCACTGAGCGCCCTGCTGCTCGCCAACGCGCTGCTCGGCACCCCCGCGCTCTGGCCGCTGTACGCGGCCGCCGGACTGGCAGCGGCACTGCAGGGCCTCCAGCAGCCCTCGGCGGAGGCGATGATCCCCCGGCTGGTACCGCCCGACCAGCTGGTGGCGGCGGGCAACCTGCTCTCGCTGCGCTGGAGCATCGCCGGGCTGGCCGGCCCGGCCACCGCCGGAGTGCTGATCGCCACGGCCGGCGTCCCGGCCGCCTACCTGGTCGACCTCGGCACCTTCCTGGTCTCGATCGCCCTGCTCACCCGGGTCCGGCCCGTCCCCTCACAGCGGGACGCCGAGGCACCGCGGCTGCGGGAGTTCGTCGACGGCGCCCGGTACACGGCCCGCCGCCCCGACCTGCTGGGCACCTACCTGGCGGATCTCGCGGCCACCGTCTGCGCCCTGCCGACCGCGCTGTTCCCGTTCCTCGCCCAGGAGTTGGACGCGGTGTGGGCGCTCGGCCTGCTCTACTCGGCCGCTGCGGCGGGCGGCCTGCTCGCGGCCGCCACCGGCGGCTGGACCGAGCGGGTGCACCGGCACGGCCGACTGGTGCTGCTCTGCGCCGCCCTCGTCGGCGCGGCGACGGCTGCGGCCTCGTTCGCCCCCGGCCTGTGGGCCGTCCTGCTCTGCCTGCTCGTCGCGGGCGGCGCCAACCAGATCGGCGACACCTTCCGCAGCGCGATCTGGAACCAGTCCATTCCGGACGAACTTCGGGGCCGTGCCGCCGGTCTGGAGATGCTGATCGGCTCCGCCGGCCCCGCCCTCGGGGACCTGCGGGCCGGCGGTCTCGCCGCCCGGCAGGGCATCCGCGTCGCGCTGCGCACCGGCGGCCTGCTCTGCCTGGCCGGCACTGCCGCCCTGTCGGCCGCACTGCCCGCGCTCTGGCGCTACGACCAGCGCGACCAGCGCGACCAGCTAAGCCACCCCGACCAGCTAAACCACCTCGACCAGCCCGCCCGACCCGACCGACAACCCACGCCATGACCGCCCACCCCGACAGCGGCGAACCGGGGCGCCGCCCCTCAACCCCGGGCGGGCACCGTGGCGTGCCGGGCGATCAACGCGCCGAGCCGGCCCGGGTCTCCGGTGCCGCGCTTGGGCAACAGGGTCAGCACGTGCGTCTGCTCGTCCCCGCCCAGCAGGACGAAGAGTTCGGGCGTCTCCAGGTAGTACGGAAGCTCCCGCCAGGCGAGTTCGGTGCTGGACACCGCGTTGGTGACGGTCACCCCGGCCTCGCCGAGGACGATCCGGAACTCGCCCTTGTCCGCCGCCATCCGCCGCACCTGACGCAGTTGCAGCCAGGGCAGTCCGACCACCAGCAGCAGCGCGACCGCGAGCATCACCAGGGCCGGCGGGCCCACCGTCCGGTCGGCGACCGAGGTCAGCACCGCGCCGGCCGCGGTGCAGGAGGCGATCAGGTACCTCGACCGCCGGGCCCGTCGACCCGCCGCCGTGCCCCGGGCCCGGGCCGCGAAGGCCGCCCGGAAGTCCGCGGTCGTCGGCGTGTAGCGGACCTCGGCCGACTCCTCCACCCGCTTGCCGCCCTCCACCCGCGCCCCCTCCGCACCCTCCACCCGCAACCCCTCCGCACCCTCCGCCCGACGCCTCTGCCGCCGGATGCTAACAAAGGCCGTGTGCACCCGATCCATCACCCTCTCCCTCCCCTCGCGGTGACGCGATTCCGCCGCTCCCGGGCAGGCCTCGTTGACCTCCCGCCGCACCCGGCGGTTGGCTCACCACGAGCCGGCCGCCGGGGAGTTCGGCGCGGCCGGCCGTACCCAGGGGAGGGATCAGATGACCCGCACACGTTCCGCACCACACCTGCTGCGCGCGGCCGGCGCGCTGGCGGCGGCCACGCTGGCCGCCGTCACGGTGGCGACGCCCGCCCAGGCGGACGCGCCGCGCGGCCGCACCGAACGGGTGTCCGTCGGGCTCAGCCAGGCGCAGCCCGACGGCGCCTCGTACGCCGCCGGTCTGAGCGCCGACGGCCGCTTCGCCGTCTTCACCTCCAAGGCCGCCAACCTGGTGCCCGGCGACACCAACGGCAAGTCGGACGTCTTCGTCCGGGACCTGTGGACCGGCCGGACCGAGCGGGCCAACACCGGCGCGGACGGCGCCCAGGCGGCCGACGACTCCTTCGACGCCACGATCAGCGGCGACGGCCGCTACGTGGCGTTCAGTTCCTACGCCACCAACCTCGCCCCCGGCGGGAACCTCGGCTTCGAGGACGTCTACGTCCACGACCGCTGGACGGGGACCACCGAGCTGGTGTCCACCGGCCACGACCCGGCCAAGCCGCAGACCGGCCGGCAGTCCGGCCACCCGTCAATCAGCTGGGACGGCCGGTACGTCGCCTACCAGTCCAACCGCTCCGACCTGGCCCCCGGCACGGTCACCTGGACGGGCGGCAACATCTACGTCACCGACCGCCGGACGGGCGGGACCCGCCTGGTCAGCGTCGGCGCGGACGGCACCGAGGCGAACGCCTCCTCCGCCGAGCCGGTGATCAGCGGGGACGGCGGCTCGGTCGGCTTCATCTCCAAGGCCACCAACATCATCGGCCAGGACAAGCCCGGCGCCCTCGCCGCGAAGGCCGCCGCCGAACTCGACGCCGTCTCCGACGAGGAGTTCGTCCGCGACTCCTTCCGGCACGACGACCAGCCGACGATCCTCAAGCCCCGCTTCTACCCCCTCTACGTCCGCGACCTCCGCGCCGAGCAGAGCGTCCTGGCGAGCACCGACGGAGCGGGCGGCTACCGCGGGGCGGCCTCCCCGGCGCTCAGCCAGGACGGCCGGTACGCCGTCTACTCGGCGCTGCTCCAGGACGGCAACGGCCCCTGGGGGCACCACTTCGAGGTGTACGTCCGCGACTTGGAGGAGGGCACCGAGACCCTGGTCAGCGCCGGGCTCCCGGGGACGAAGACCTCCGGCGACTCCTACCACGGGCAGATCACCGCCGACGCCCGCTGGGTCTACTTCGATTCCGACGCGGCGAACCTGGTGCCCGGGGACACCAACAACGCCGGGGACGTCTTCCGGCGCGACCTGTGGACCGGCCGCACCGAGCGGGTCAGCGTGGCGACGGACGGCTCGCAGACCGCCGGCGCCTCGGAGCGGCCGTTCGTCGACGCCCTCGGCACCACGGTGCTGTTCACCTCCGAGGACGGCACCCTCGTCCCGGGCGACACCAACCAGGCCCCTGACGTCTTCCTCCGCCGACTGCCGCTGCTCTGACCCGGAGCCGGCCGAACCCGGCCCGTCCTGGTCCGTCCGGGCCGGGCCGGGCCAGGCCGTGCTCAACGCGCCGGCAGCAGGTACCCCAACTGCGAGACCGCCGGCCACAGTTCGTCCGCCAGCCGGGCCGCGCCCGCCACCGCGCCGACGAACACCTCGGGCGCGCCCGCCGCGGCCACCAGCCCGCCCTTGGCCACCGTCGCCAGCCCGGCGACCAGCCCCGCCCCGGCCGCCGCCCAGATGCCCAGCGCGAGCAGCGCACCCGCGCCCAGCCCGGCCAGGAACAGCTCGCCCTCACGGGTGAACAGCCGTTGGTCGCGCTGCACCGCGGTGGCCAGTTCGGGGAGCAGCGTCGGCCCCAGCGTGCGGGCGCGCTGGCGGGCGGCGATCAGTCTGAGCATCGCCTCGCGGATCTTGTCGGGCAGTTGCACCGACCGCAGCGGCACCCGGTGGATGTGGTAGAGCACCAGCCCGTCGTAGCCGGGGCGCCCGTTCGCGGGCCGCGGGTGGTCCTTGAACTCCGCCCGGTTGGTGGGCCAGTAGCAGATCCAGTCGACGGAGGTCTCCCCGTTCGCCTCGGTGACGTTGAGCGGCATCGGCAACACCATCAGCCCCGCGCCGAGCCGCCAGTCGGTGCCCGCGCCGACCACCGTGTCGGGCAGCTGCTTGACGGCGGTCTGCTGCATGACGGCCAGCCGGTTCCCGATCATCCGGCCGCACGGGTCCCGCAACACCGAGATCTTGCCCTGGAGTTCGCGGTGGGTGTCGAGGGCGCCGCCCTCGGTGCCGACCTCCAGGGCTTCCAGCCTCAGCTCCGGCACGTGGTTCTGGATGCCGAGCATGTCCGGTTTGAGCGCCCCGCCGGGGGTGAGCTCGCGGATCGCCTTGACCAGTTTGACCGCCGGGGTGCTCCGGTCCTTGAGCATCCGGGTGATCGCCTCGACCTTCGCCGCCGGGAAGACGTTGCGCAGGTCCTCGGAGAGCACCTGGAGCACCATCCGCAGCACCGGGTCCGGCGGCTGCTGGGTGAGCCTGGCGTAGGGCAGCGCGTCCTGCTGGTCGAGCCTGCCCCGGCCGGGCGTGCCCCACCACTCGCCGATCCGGTCGAGCTGGAAGGTCACCCAGGTCGCGCCGGGGCGGGCCTCGAAGTCCGTCCCGAAGTGGTGGCGGACCCACAGTTCGGCGGCCAGGTACTCGAAGACCGTGGGCGGCTCCGCGCGTGGCGGGCCCAGCAGTTGGCAGGCGTCCTCGTCGCGCAGGAAGCTCACGACATGTCCTTGAGCGGGCTACTGACGGCGATGTCGGTGCCGGAGGTCGGCGTGTACTCGTTCCACTCGGCGATCAGGGTGCCGCGCCGACCCGGGCGGCGGACCGGGAACGGTGTCATGGTGCCGTCGTGGCGGTGGGTGAGGCCGGCCAGCAGCAGGTGCCGCCCGTCGTCCGGGACCCGCACCACCCGGGCGGTCTCCTGGATCCGGCGGTCGTCGTACTCGTCGACGAGCACGACGGCGTCCGCCTCGAAGCCCGCGCTGGACGCCACCGGCACCAGGACGGGCGCTCCCCCGGCGGCCGGTTCGACCGCGGCGGCGCAGGTGGTCACCACCTCGTCCTCCAGCAGCAGCGTGCTGCTGCCGGGGTTGGCCGGCGGGATGCCGGGGTAGTTCCGGTCGTCGTAGGCGGCGATCTCCCGGGCGATGGTGAGGTACGGGTGGTCGGCGGGCAGCGGGGCGCCGTGGAAGCCGCCTTCGGCGAAGCGCACCCAGGCCTCCTCCCAGCCCTTGCGCACGGTGAGCACCACCCGGGCGCTGCCCGCGCGCAGGAAGGCCTGCCGGTTGGCGTCGGGGTGGGTGATCCTGCTGACGAAGCCCCAGGCGGCGGGCGCGTCCCAGAAGTACGAGTAGAGGAAGGTGACGACGTTCTCCCACTCGATGGCCTGGTTGATGAAGGCCACCTCCGCCTCGTGCCCGAGCACGGCCGCCCAGGCCGCGGCGCTCACCCCGATCCCGCCGGTGTCGTCGCCGGGGAAGCCGGCGCCGTGGCGCAGCCGGTCGGGGTCGTTGCCGACGGAGGCCTTGAACGCGTCGACCACCTCCTGCGGCATCACGTGGTAGTCCACGCCGAGCAGGAAGCGCAGCACGCCCTTCATGACCTCGTCGCTCTCCTCGCGCCGGAGCGTGAGGGTGTCCACGCCGTTCAGCCGGTCCCGCAGGGCGGCGGCGCGGGCGGCGAGGTCCTGCTGTTCGGCGTAGTACTTGGTCTGGGCGGCGTTGAACAGGGCCGACCAGACGCCGTTCTGCCACTGCCGCCGGGCCTCGTCGGTGGGTTCGACGACGGCCGTGAGGCTGAGCCAGGTCTGCCGGTTGTTGACCAGGTGGAAGCTCACCACGGACGGCCCGCCCGCGTGCCGCAGCAGCGCGCCGTCGGCCGGGTCGGCGAGGTCGACCGGGCCGTGGGAGCCGAACGGCTCGTTCCACTCGGGGATGGTGCTGCCGAGCACCTTGAGGTTGTAGTTGTAGTCGCCGGTGCGGCTCTCGGAGGCGAACTGGAACCAGAGGTTCTTGATCCAGTAGCCGTCCGGGACGGTGAGCGGCGGCGCGTCGTAGATGCCGGCGCCGTCGTTGTTCGGCGCGGTGGCGTTGACGTGGACGTCCGGGTGCGGGCCGGGGGCGAGCTGCACCACGGCGCCGTACCGCTCGGCGAGCACCAGGTAGTGCGGCTGGCTCTCGCCGGGGCGGACCTCCTCGGTGATGTCCGAGTGCGGCACGTCGAACTGGAACGGCCCCACCTTCGATTCCAGCGCGGCGAGTTCCGCGTAGGCCTCGCGCAGCGCGCCGGCCGGTTCGGGGATCGCCAGGTCGTAGGTGAGGCGCAGCCCGGAGCGGTAGAGCCGGACCCGCCACTTGCGCATCATGCTGAAGTAGTCGATCCGGATCGGGTCGGTGGGGCTGGCGTTCTTCAGCGTGCGGGTGGTGGTCTCCGAGGAGCCGGTGACGGTGGTCGTCGTGATGGTGACCTTGTGCTCCTGCTTGGTGCGGGAGGAGGCCTTCTGGGTGAGCGTGGTCGCGTGCTTGCGGCTGTCGGTGGCGGACTGGGAGTCGGAGTTCTGGCTGGTCATGCCGGAGGTGACGGAGCCGGAGATGAGCGGGATGCCGCCGGAGACGGTGCCGGTGACGTTGAACTGGTTGCTGTGCTGCAACTGGTTGGTGGTGGACTGGGAGAGTTCGGTGTTGTCGGTGACGCCGGTCTCGCTGACGTTCTCCAGCGTGTCGGTGACGATCGAGCTGAACTCCTTGGAGGTGACGGACCACTCCTTCTGGGAGACGGCCGTCTCCTCCAGCGGCGCGAGCGGGATGGTGGCGACGAGTTCGCCCCGCTCGATGCCGGCCGGGGCCATCTCCAGGCGTTCCAGGTTCATCATGCCGATCGGGGTGACGGCCGCGTTGTGGTCGTAGGCGGCGTTCGCGGCGGCGGCCCGGGCGGCCAGCGCCAGGCCCTCCTCGGTGCCCGCTGCCCGGCGCACCCGCTCCAGCGCGGCGCCGAGGGCGCGCAGCGCGGCGCCGTCGACGGCGGCGAGGGCGGCGGCCCGCAGCGTGCGATCGGCCGGGGCGGCGGCGCAGGCGGCGAGCAGTTCCCAGGGCAGGTCCGCCGTCACCTGCTCGCGGACGGCGGCCACTTCGCCCGGGCGCAGGTCGAGCCCGCGCAGATAGGCGTGCCCGGCGAAGGCCGGGCCGCGCTGCGGGCCGTCCACCCGGAGCGGGACGAGGGTGGCCTTCGGGATGCTGCGGGCCGCGTGGCCGAGCACCGGCGGCTGGCCGTCCGGCCACGGTGGTGTGGGCGGGGTCGGCGGTGCGGGTGTGTCCGGGAAGTGGTCGGGCATGGCGGTCCCCTCCGTCCGTCTGCTGCCCCGAGCCCTACCCGGCGCCGCCCGGGGGACGCGCCGCGCCCGAACGGCTCGCGGCGCACGGCGGGTTGCGAGGAAGTGCGGCAGGGCTACCGGGCCCGCCCGCACGCCCCTCAGCGCGTGAGCGCCCGCGCGCCCCTCAAAGCGTGAGCGCCCGCGCCGACGCCCGGATCGGCGCCGGGAGTTCGGTGCCGCCGCGCAGATGGCGGTCCACCGCCGCGGCCGCCGCCCGCCCCTCGGCGATCGCCCACACGATCAGTGACTGCCCGCGCCCGGCGTCCCCGGCGACGAAGACGCCCGGCGCGCCGGTGGCGAAGTCGTCGTCCCGGGCCAGGGCGCCGTCCGGGCCGGTGGCGAGGCCGAGTTGGGTGATCAGCCCCTGGTCCGGCTCCGGGCCGCTGAAGCCCAGCGCGAGCAGCACCAGCTCGGCCGGGACGCTCCGCTCGGTGCCGGCCCGGGGGCTGCGGTCGGCCGGTTCGGCCTCGGCGAAGCGGACGGCGGCCAGCCGGCCGTCCGGTCCGGCCTCGAAGCCGAGCGTGGTCGCCGCGAACACCCGGGGCCCGGCCGCCGTGGCCCCCGACTCCTCGTGCGAGGTGGTCTCCCGGTACACCTTCGGGTGGACGGGCCAGGGCTGCCCCGGCGCCCGGCACACCGGCGGGCACGGGTTGATGTCGAGCTGGGTGACGGAGGCCGCGCCCTGGCGCAGCGCCGTCCCCAGGCAGTCGGCCGCGGTGTCCCCGCCGCCGACGATCACCACGTGCCGGCCCTCGGCGGACACCGGCGGGGTCGCACGGTCGCCCTCGTCGACCCGGTTCGCCCAGGTCAGGTAGTCGATCGCCTGGTGCACGCCGGGCAGGGCGCACCCCGGCACCGCCAGCTCCCGGCAGGCGGTCGCGCCGACCGCCACCACCAGCGCGTCGCACCCGGCCCGCAGTTCCCCGGCCGCGAGGTCCCGGCCGACGGACACCCCGGTGCAGAAGTCCGTGCCCTCGGCCCGCATCTGGTCGAGCCGCCGGTCCAGCCGGTGCTTCTCCAGCCGGAACGGCGGGATCCCGTAGCGAAGCAGCCCGCCTAGGCGGTCGGCCCGCTCGTACACCGTGGTGGCGTACCCGGCCCGGGTCAGCTGTTGCGCGGCGGCCAGGCCGGCCGGGCCCGACCCGACCACGGCCACCCGCCGCCCGGCGCTCCGCTCGGGCGGCTGCGGCAGGTCCCAGCCCTCTTCCCAGGCCCGGTCGGTGATCGCCAGCTCGACGTTCTTGATCGTCACCGCCGCGCCGTCGATGGCCAGCACGCACGCGCTCTCGCAGGGCGCCGGGCAGAGCCGTCCGGTGAACTCGGGGAAGTTGTTGGTCGCCAGCAGCCGGGCGGCGGCGGCCCGCCAGTCCGCGTCCGCCACCAGCCGGTTCCACTCCGGCACCAGGTTTCCCAGCGGGCAGGCGTGGTGGCAGAACGGCAGCCCGCAGTCCATGCACCGGCCCGCCTGCCCGCCCACCACCGGCAGCGGCGCCCGCGGCCGGTACACCTCCCGGGAGTCCCCCAGCCGCTGCTGTGCGTCCCGCCGCTCGCGCTCGGCGCGCGGGGTGGTGAGGAAGGCCATCCGGTCTGCCATCGCGGCCTCCGGCGGGGTGTGCCGACAAGGACCCGGTGGCACCCCCGGCGGACACGCCACCGTGTGGCCACCGTACGCCCGTCCCCGGCGCTGCGAAAGCCGCAGCCGGTACGGCCACCGGCCGGGCCCGGACCCGCGGACCCGGGGACCCGGCGGAGGCCGTCGCCCGGACCCGCCGGACGCCGCCGCGGGCGCGCCGGGGAGAATCGGGGCCATGACCCACACCGTGCTGATCGCCGAGGACGACCGGGCCATCCGCGACTCCCTCACCCGCGCCCTCCAGCTGGAGGGCTACCGGGTGAGCACCGCCGCGGACGGCGCGCAGACCCTGGCCGCCCTCACGGAGCAGCGCCCGGACCTGCTGGTGCTGGACGTGATGATGCCCGGCCCGGACGGCCTGGAGGTCTGCCGCCGCCTGCGCGCCGACGGCGACCGCACCCCGGTCCTGATGCTCACCGCCCGGGTCGAGGTCCCGGACCGGATCGCCGGGCTCGACGCCGGGGCCGACGACTACCTGGTCAAGCCCTTCGACGTGGACGAGCTGTTCGCCCGCCTGCGCGCCCTGCTGCGCCGCAGCCCGCCCGAACCCGTCGGCGGCGGCGTCCTCGCGGTGGCCGACCTGCGGGTCGAGCCGCACGCCCGGCGGGCCTGGCGGGCCGGGCAGGAGCTGGAGCTCTCCCGGACCGAGTTCGACCTGCTGGAGCTGCTGACCCGGCACGCGGGCTCGGTGCTCGACCAGGCCACGGTGTACGAGCAGATCTGGGGCTACGACTTCGGCCCCGGCTCGAAGAACCTCGCGGTGTTCATCGGCTACCTGCGCCGCAAGCTGGACCGGCCCGGCCTGACACCGCTGATCCACACCGTCCGCGGCGTCGGCTACACGCTGCGCGAGTCGTGACCGGCCGTGGCCGGCCGCGGCTGCTGTGGCCGCGCCCGGGGCTGCGCACCACCGTCTCGCTCGCCTTCGCCGCGATGGCCGCCCTGGTCGCGGTGCTGATCGGCGCGCTCGGCTACCGCTCCGCCGCCCGGCTGATCCGGGACGACGAGGCCGCCGACTTCACCGCGGCCGTCCAGGCGGTGCACCAGCAGGTCGGCCGGGAGATGCTGTTCCCCGGCGACTTCAACGGCACGAGCGGCCTGAGCGAGGATCTGCTGCGCCCGATCCGGGTCACCTCGCAGTCCCTCGGCCCCGACGGGGAGGTGCTGCCCGGCACCGCCCGGATCGACCTCCGGCCGACCCCGGAGGACCGCTCCCTCGCCCGCTCCGACGCCCCCGGCCGGACCTCGTCCGGACTTCGGCCCGTGCACGGCGACACCTACCGGGTGGCCGTGGTCTCGCTCGGCGGCGGCCGCGGCGCGGTCCAGATCGCCCAGCAACTGGGCCCCACCGAGCACCTGTTGGCGACGCTGCGGATCCGTACCGGGGTGTCGGTGGCGGTGGTCGCGGTGCTCGCGGGCGGGGCCGGCTGGCTGCTCGCCCGGCGGATCACCGGCCGGCTGGTCCGGCTCACCGACGCGGCCGAACTCGTCGCCGCCAGCGGACGGTTGGACGTTCCGGTGCCAGCCGCCGGGACGGACGAGGTCGGCCGGCTCGGCCGGGCCTTCGACCGGATGCTGGGCCGGCTCGCCACGGCGAAGGAGAACCAGCGCCGACTCGTCCAGGACGCCGGGCACGAGCTGCGCACCCCGTTGACCAGCCTGCGCACCAACCTCTCGGTCCTGCCCAGCCTGGACCGCCTGCCGCCCGCCGAACAGGAAGCACTGATGGCCGATCTGGCCGAGGAGGCACGGGAGTTGACGCTGCTGGTGGAGGAGCTGGTGGCGCTCGCCGCGGACCGGAAGGCCGACGAGGAACCGACCGAACTGGTGCTGGCCGAGCTGGTGCGCGAGGCCGCCGCACAGGCCCGGCGGCGCAGCGGCCGGGAGATCACCGTGGACGCCGACGACACGGTGGTCACGGCCCGCCCGGACGCGCTGTCCCGGGCGGTGGGCAACCTGCTGGACAACGCCGCCAAGTTCGACCCGGCCGGGACGGCCCCGATCGAGGTGGTGGTGCGCGGCCGCCGGGTCGAGGTGCGCGACGGCGGGCCGGGGATCGACGAGGACGACCTCTCCCGGGTCTTCGACCGCTTCTACCGGGCCACCGCCGCGCGCAGCCTGCCCGGTTCGGGGCTGGGCCTGGCCATCGTGCACGAGGTGGCCGGCTCGCACGGCGGCGAGGCCTTCGCCGCCAACCGGGACGGCGGCGGCGCCGTGATCGGCTTTACCCTCGGCCCGTAGGGCGTGTCCTCGACCTCCCGTCCGCGCAACGCCGCCGGGCCCCGGGCGCGCGGCAGCGCCCGGGGCCCGGCGTCACGTCGGCCGCCGTGAGACCGCCGTCAAACCGTCGTCAGAGCGCCGCGAGCAGCCCGCGTCCGAGCCAGTCGGCGTTGTCCTTCACGCCCGGCAGGACGAAGAAGTACCCGCCGCCGGTCGGCGAGATGTAGTCGACCAGCGGCTCGTCGATGAGCCGGGTCTGGGTGGCCTCGAACTGCCGCACCACGTCCTGCTGGTAGCAGCAGAACACCAGGCCCATGTCCAGGTTGCCGGCCTTGTCGACGCCCCGGTCGTAGTTGAAGCCGCGGCGCAGGATGCGCGAGGTGTCGGTGTCGGCGGTGCGCGGGTTGGCGAGCCGGATGTGCGCCTTGAGCGGGATCGCCTTGCCCTCCGGGTCCTTGCCGTAGTCCGGCGCGTCGGTCTCCTGGCGGCCGTCCAGCGGCGCGCCGGTGTCGCGGCGGCGGCCGAACATCTTCTCCTGCTCGGCGAGGGTGACGCGGTCCCAGAACTCGATCAGCATCCGGATGATCCGGATCACCTGGTAACTGCCGCCGGTCGCCCAGGCGGGCTCGCCCAGTCCGTCGGTGACCCAGATCAGCCGGTCCATCTCGCGGGCGGAGGTGGTGTCGGGGTTGACTATGCCGTCCTTGAAGCCGAGCAGGTTGCGCTGGGCGCCGTCCGGGCGGGACTCGTTCTGGAAGCCGTCGATCCGCCAGAGGATCTGCATCGCGCCGCGGGTGTGCCGGGTGATGTCGCGCAGCGCGTGCAGCACGGTGTCCTGGCGGTCGGCGCAGATCTGCAGCGAGAGGTCGCCGTGGAGTTCGGCGGCCTGCAGATTGTCGTTGGGGAAGGTCTTCATCGGGGCCAGCTTGGTCGGCTTGGCCTTGGCCAGCCCGTACCGGTCGTCGAACAGCGAGGCGCCGACGCCGACCGTGACGGTCAGGTTGTCGGTGGGCACGGTGGGGCCGAGGATGCCGCTGTCGGCGGGCGGCGCGCCGACGCCGAGGTCGGGCGGGGTGCCGCCGGCGGTGAGGAAGCGGATCCGCTCGGTCAGGGTCTTGAGGAGGTCCTCCAGGCCCTTGCGGTCCTGGGCTATCACCTGGCAGGACAGGAAGGCCGCGTAGCCGGGGGCCGGGGTGGTGACGCCGGCCTGGTGGTCGCCGTGGAACGGGACGGCCCCGCTCTTCGCCTGGCGGCTGTCCCCGGCGGAGGCCGGGCCGGCGGCCAGGGTGAACGCCCCGCCCGCCAGGACGGCCGCCCCGGCGCCGGCGCCGAGGGCGGTCCGGACGAAGCTGCGGCGGGCCGGGCCGGCCGGGCAGCCGCCCTCGGCGACGGCCGGGGCGGGCGCGGCGGCGTGCGGGAACGGGCAGGAGCCTCCGGTGGCGGCGGTGTGGTCGGTCATCAGGCGGCCTTCCGGATCTCGAGCAGGGCGGGGATGGGGGCGAGGTCTTCGAGCAGCTGGCCGGTGGCGCCGTTGAGCTGGCGGCGGGCGTCGGCGGGGAGCTGCTCCAGCGCGGTCCAGCCCTCGGGCTTGTGGGAGGCGGCGACCAGGTCGCCGACCCGCTTCATCCCGGCGTCGACGCGGGTGAGCAGCTGCGGGTCGCGCTCGTCGAGCAGCGGCTGCAGGACGGTCAGCAGTTCCCGGGTGCCGGCCAGGTTGGCCTGGGTGGTGGCCAGGTTGGTGCCGCTGCCCTGGTCGGTGTCGCCGGTGAGCTCGAACTGGAGGGTGTTCTCCAGGATCTCGTGGGCGCGCAGCGGGAGGTCTCCGGGGTCGAAGTCCTGGCCGGGGAAGTCCTGCCCGAGCTTGGCGACATCGGCGGCCAGTTGGTCGGCGACGGGCGTCAGGTCGGCGGCGGACTGGCCGTGCCAGAGGCCGTACTCCAGGCGCAGGAAGCCGGTGAAGTCCTTGTCCTGGGCCTTGTCGGCGAGCCCGTCGGGCCGGCCGTCGATCTTGCCGTCGAGGTCGGCGAAGGTGCCGTAGGCGGCGCCGAGCGAGGCGTACTGGAGGTGGGCGGTGAGCCAGTCGGCCTTGGCGGTGGCGAGGTCGCCGCCGTGGACGTCGGCCTGGAGCTTCTGGGTCTGCGTCAGCAGGGTCGCGAGGCCCTTGTTGACGTAGTCCTTGTAGGCGTCGAGCGGGCCCTTGAGGTCGTCCTCGGCGACCGGCTTGACGGCCTTGACCTGGCCGCCGCCGGTGACGTGCACGGCGGCCGAGGTGACGGAGGTGCCGCCGGTGGGCACGCAGCGCCAGGCGTAGTCGCCGGAGCCGATGGTCGCGGTCAGCGCGCGGGTGGTGCCGGGGGCCAGGCCCTCGATCTCGCCGTAGACGGCGCCGCTGGCCGGGTTGACCAGGTAGACCTCGGAGACCTTGTCGCCGGTGTTGTGCATCTGGAACACCTGCTGGCCGGGCAGCGGGGTGCTGAAGCCCTTGCCGCACTCCTGCTCGGAGACGGACACGGTGGCGGAGCTGCTCTGTTTGCCGTCGCTGACCGCGATCACGGCCCCGGCGATCACCACCGGCACCGCGACCAGCGCGGTCGGCACGGCCCAGCGCGGCCGTCCGGACCGCACCGGCCCGGCGGCCTCGGGCGCGGCCGCCCCAACCTTCTCGTCCTGCGCCGTCTCCTCGCCCTGCGCCGCCTTCCCGGGGGCCGGAGCGGTCTTGCCGCCGCGGACGCCCTCGACGAACAGCGTCATCACGATGCACAGGTAGGCGAGGTAGCCGACGACCTGGAGGACCGTCATGGTGACGGTCAGGTTGAGGGTGCCCTGCACCAGCGTGGCGTACCAGGAGGAGGCGTCCAGGTGGCCGCTCAGGTCGAACGCGTACGAGCTGCCGCCGCCGACCAGCCCGGACTCCTGCAGGTCGCGCAGGCCGTAGCCGAGCACGCCCGCCGCGACCACGATCAGGCCGGCGCCGGTGATGGTGAAGAACCGGGTGAGGTTCATCTTCAGCGCCCGCCGGTACAGGCCCCAGCAGAGGCCGGCCGAGAGCACCAGGCCGACGGCCGCGCCGAGCAGCGGCCCGGTGGACTCCCCGGCGGTGCGCACGTTGGTCCACAGGAAGAGTGAGGTCTCCAGGCCTTCGCGGCCGACGGCCAGGAAGCTGGTGAGCACCAGCGCGCCGGCGCCCATCGCCAGCGAGGCCTGGACCTTCTCCTTCAGCTCGGCGGAGAGGGTGCGCGCCGAGCGGCGCATCCAGAACACCATCGCGGTGACGAAGCCGACCGCGATCAGGCTCAGCACCCCGCCGAACGCCTCCTGGGCGTGGCCGGAGAGGTTGGCGGCGGTGAAGGTGAGCACCGCGCCGAAGCTGAGGCTGAGCGCGATCGCCGCCGCGACGCCGGTCCACACCTGCGGCAACCGGGCCTTGTGCCCGAACCGGACGAGCGTGGCGACCAGGATCGACACGATCAGTCCGGCTTCCAGACCTTCGCGCAGCCCGATCAGAAAGCTGGGAAACGCCTCATCCCACATGCAGCGGGCTCCTCCCCCGGTCACCCCGGGTCGTACCTGAACTCGGCGGCCCGCCGCGGGTGGCGGCGGCGCGGCACAGCCGAACGCCCCGGACACGAGGGTCCGGGGCGCTTCGACTTAGCTTAGGCAAACCTTAGAGCCGCCGTGGTCAACAGGACCCCCCGTTCAGGTAAGGGTTCGGTATGAGGGCTGCCGAGCCGGCCCGGCTCAGCCCCACCACTGCTCCGGCACCGCCTCCGGCTCCGCCGGCACCGCCACCGGCACGGCGGCGGGCGTCACCAGCAGTTCGCCGCCGCCCGTCTCGGCGACCAGGTAGCCGCACTCGCGCAGCACGACGGCGGCCGCACCGCTGACCGCCTCGCGCGCTCCCCGGGAGGGCGGCCCGTCCGGCCCCTCCCCCGGCGACCAGCCGACCGCCACCCCCGGCGGCCGATGGCCGATCCGCAGCAGGGACGGGCCCGACCCGGCGTCGATCCCGGCGCGGGCGAGGGCCGCGGTGACGTCCTCGAAGAGTTCAGGGTGATCCACCATTGGCGCAGCGTAGGCCCGGGATCGCGCGACCTCCGGACGCGGCGCGCGCCGAAACGGTTCAGCGGCACCCGGGCGCAGCACCGCCACCCGTCCGGCGGCCGATCAGACGCCAGGACCCCCCGTACGGACCGACACGAGCGGCCGTACGGACCGATGGACGTGCACAGTCGGCCCCCTGCCGACAGCATGACAGAGTAAGCGCTCCATCACCCTGAGCAACGGGCCAGTGGGTCACCCGCTCCGCGTGCCGGTTCAGCCGGCGGGCCCGTATCGAGAGGTCCCATGATCACAACACTTCGCCGGCCGGCGTCTTTGCCGGCGGGCCTCCAGCCCGGCACGCCGAGGACGCCGGGGAGCCCGTCGTGAGAACCGACCAGCAGTCGCAGCCGGGACCGGTGACCAGCACGCGCGCCAACCCCGCGAACAAGGCCGAGGCCCTGGCCGACTGGACCGACGGCCGGGTCGGCATCTACTCCCTGGCCAAGGCCAATCTGCGCAAGATCTTCCCGGACCACTGGTCCTTCATGCTGGGCGAGATCGCGCTCTACACCTTCGTCATCATCATCATCACCGGCGTCTGGCTGACCCTCTTCTTCAAGCCGAGCATGGGCGAGGTCATCTACGACGGCTCGTACGTCCCGCTCAAGGGCATCCAGATGTCGGAGGCCTACGCCTCGACCATCGACATCAGCTTCGAGGTGCGCGGCGGCCTGCTGATGCGCCAGGTCCACCACTGGGCGGCGATCGTGTTCGTCGCCTCGATGCTGACGCACATGATGCGCGTCTTCTTCACCGGCGCGTTCCGCAAGCCCCGCGAGATCAACTGGGTCTTCGGCGCGCTGCTGCTGTTCCTCGGCATGTTCGACGGCTTCATGGGCTACTCGCTGCCGGACGACCTGCTCTCCGGCACCGGCATCCGGTTCATGGAGGGCGCCGTCCTGGCCGTGCCGATCGTCGGCTCGTACCTGCAGTTCTTCATGTTCGGCGGCGAGTTCCCCGGCCAGGACATCGTGCCGCGGCTGTTCACCGTGCACGTGCTGCTGATCCCGGGGGTCATGGTGGGCCTGCTCGCGGCGCACCTGATCCTGGTCTTCTACCACAAGCACACCCAGTTCGCCGGGCCCGGCCGGACCAACGACAACGTGGTCGGCATGCCGCTGATGCCGGTCTACATGGCCAAGGCCGGCGGCTTCTTCTTCCTGGTCTTCGGCGTGGTCGCGTTCATGTCGGCGATCGCCACCGTCAACCCGATCTGGGCCTACGGCCCCTACCGGCCCGACCAGGTGTCCACCGACGCCCAGCCGGACTGGTACATGGGCTTCTCCGAGGGCCTGGTGCGCGTGATGCCCGGCTGGGAGATCAGCGTCTGGGGCGGCCACACCCTGAACCTCGGGGTGTTCGTCCCGCTGATGGTCTTCCCGACCGTGCTGCTGATCATCTGGTGCTACCCGTTCCTGGAGGCCTGGGTCACCGGGGACCGCGGCGAGCACCACATCGCCGACCGGCCGCGCAACGCACCGGTGCGCACGGCCGTCGGCGCGGCCTGGATCGGCCTCTACCTGATCCTGCTGGCCGGCGGCGGCAACGACCTGCTCGCCACCCACTTCCAGCTGTCGATCAACGCGATCACCTACGCGGTGCGCACCGGCTTCTTCGTCGTGCCGGTGGTCGTCTTCGTGGTCACCAAGCGGTGGTGCCTGGGCCTGCAGCGGCGCGACAAGGAGAAGGTCCTGCACGGCCGGGAGACCGGCGTCATCAACCGGCTCCAGCACGGCGAGTTCGTCGAGGTGCACGCCCCGCTCCCGCCGGGCCGGATGTTCACCCTCACCGCGCACGAGCAGCCGCAGCCGGAGGACCTGCCGCCGGAGGTGGACGAGAACGGGGTGGTCCGCAAGGCCGGGCTGTTCGCCCGGGCGAGGGCCAAGCTGTCCCGCGGCTTCTACGGCGAGGGCAGTCAGATCGCCAAGCCCACCGCCGAGGAGCACCAGGAGATCAGCAGCGGCCACGGCCACCACTGATCCCCGCGCACGCCCGAGGGCCCGCTGCGCCGTTGACGGCGCGGCGGGCCCTCGGGCGTGCCGGCGGATCGACCCGGCTCAGGCCTCAGGCCCGCAGGGCCGCCGGGACGACGGCGAACAGCGCCGCCGCCAGGGTGACGGAGAGGCAGAGCGCGGCCCAGCGGGCGCAGATCCGGCGGCACTCGCTGCGGTAGCGGGCGGCCAGTCGGCGGCAGCGCTCGACGGCGCGGTCGACGACCTCCTCGGCGTAGCGCAGGCGGTCGGCGGCGTAGGCCTGCTCCAGGCTCTCCCGCTCCGCGGCGGGCAGCCACGGGAACTGCCCGGCGAAGGCCCGGGCGTCCCGTTCGGCCGCCGCCACCTCGGCCTCCCAGGCGAGATAGCCCTCCAGCCGGGCGATCTCCGCCCGGGCGTTCACCCGGCCGCCCCCGGCGGGCCGGCCCTGCCGAGGGGTCCGCGCTCCCGGCGGACGCTGTCTGCCACCCATGACCGCTCCTCATGTCCTGTCGAGGCGTGCTGTCGGGACGCCCTGTCGAACCGTCCCGCCGAACCGGCGCGGGAGACCGCTCCGCAACCAGGCCACTACTATCAGTGACCACACGGGCGGGCAGGGCGACTCGCCGAGCCGCCGCGCGACTCCTCGCAACCCCGCCGGGCCGGCTCCGCCCCGGAGTGTCGGCTCCGAAAAAGTTGCGTGCCACGCACTCTTGCGCGGCCCGCAGGTTTCCGGGGAGAGTGGTGGGCATGACGAAGAGTCAGATCGGTCTGCGGGAACGGAAGAAGGCCGCGACCCGGGAGGCACTGAGCTGGGCCGCACTGCGCCTGGCGGTGGAACGGGGCCTGGAGAACGTCCGGGTGGAGGACATCGCGGCCGCGGCCGGGGTGTCACCGCGCACCTACAACAACTACTTCTCCAGCAAGGCCGAGGCCATCGTCTCCCGGCACTGCGACCGCATCCGGCTCGTCGGCGAGGCGCTGCGCGAGCGGCCCTTGGCCGAACCTCTCTGGGAGGCGCTCACCCGGGCCACCCTCGCACCCTTCGACGGCGCGGCGGAGCAGCCGGACCCGCGGTGGACCGCCGCGGTGCGGCTACTGCTGCGCGAACCGGCCCTCCAGGCCGAGCTGGCCCGCGCCGGCGCGGACGCCGAGGCCGGGCTCGCCGCGGCGGTGGCCGCCCGGACCGGGGCCGACCCCGGCGGCCTCCACCCCAGACTGGTCGCCGCCGGCGTCCTGGCCGCGCTCAGGGCGGCCAGCGACGTATGGCTGCGCGCCGACCCGCCGGTACCGCTGCAACCGCTCCTGGCGGAGGCGCTGCGGCAGCTGGCGGCCGGCCTCCCCGAACCGTCGTCCTCGTGAACTCACCTTCGCACAGGGGGATTTACCATGACCCACGATGTCATCATCGCCGGCGCCGGCCCGAACGGGCTGATGCTGGCCTGCGAACTGGCGCTGGCCGGAGTCCGGCCGGTGGTGCTGGACCGGCTGGCCGAACGTTCGTCGGAGCAGAAGGCGAACGGGCTGGTCGGCCAGGTGATCCGGCTGCTGGACCACCGCGGCCTGTACGAGCGGCTCGGCGGCCCGGGCGCCCCGGCCCCGGTGCCCCGCTTCGTGTTCGGCGCGTTCCCGCTGGACCTCCGGGAGCTCGACGGCAACCCGCTGTACGCCCTGCCGGTGCCGCAGCACCGGATCGAGCAGGCCCTGGCGGAGCGGGCCCGCGAACTCGGCGTGACCGTGCACCACGGCCGTGAGGTCACCGGTCTGACCCAGGACGAGGCGGGGGTGACCGTCGAGGTCCACGGACCGGACGGGCCGCAGCGGCTGCGCGCCCGGTACCTGGTCGGCGCCGACGGCGGCCGCAGCACCGTCCGCAAGCTGGCCGGGATCGGCTTCCCCGGGGTCACCTCGCCCGACCCCGTCGCGCGCATCGCCCACGTGCGCCCGCCCGAGGGGCTGCAGGTGCTCGACACCGGCGAGGTCCTGCTGCCCGGCTGCCCGACGCCGTTCCGCCCGTTCACCCACACCCGCACCGCGCACGGGGTGTTCGTGCTCGCCCCGATGGGCCCGGAACTCGCCATGATGGCCACCATGGAGTGGGACGGCCCGCCCGTCGACGAGACCGTGCCGGCCACGCTGGACGAACTGCGCGCCAGCGTCCGCCGGGTGACCGGCGCCGACCTGCCGCTCGCCCCGGCCGGCACGCCCGGCGCGCACACCCCGCGCCGCCAGGTCGGGCACAACACCCGGCTCGCCGAGCGCTACCGCGAGGGCCGGGTGCTGCTGGTCGGCGACGCCGCGCACGTGCACGCCGCCACCGGCGGTCCGGGCCTCAACCTCGGCCTCCAGGACGCCGCGAACCTCGGCTGGAAGCTGGCCGCCGACCTCCAGGGCTGGGCCCCGCCCGGCCTGCTGGACAGCTACCACCGCGAGCGGTACCCCGTCGGCGAACGGGTCTTCATGCACTCGCAGGCCCAGATGGCCCTGATGTCCCCGGGCCCGGCCGTCACCGCCCTGCGCGCCCTGTTCGGCGAACTGCTCGCGTACCAGGACAACCTCGGGCGGATCGCCGCGCTCATGGCGGGCAGCGACGTCCGGTACGACACCGACTGCCCGCACCCGCTCGCCGGCGGCTTCGCGCCGGACCTCCCGCTGACCACCGCCGCCGGCCCCACCCGGCTCGCCGAACTGGCCCGCGGCGGCCGGGCCCTGCTGCTCGACCTCGCGGGGGGCTCACCACGGCTCGCCGACCTCGCGGCCGACTGGAAGGGCCGGGTGGACGTGCTCACGGCCGACTGCCCGCAACCGCCCGCCGGCGCGCTGCTGGTGCGCCCGGACGGCTACGTCGCCTGGGCCGCCGCTCCCGGGGAGGAGGATCCGGAGGGGCTGCTGCGCGCGCTGCACGCCTGGTTCGGCGAACCGGACTCCGCCCGCTGCTGAGCACCCGCACCCGGACGCCCCACCGGCCCCGGTCGGGGCGGCCGGGGCCGGGGGGAGAGAATGGACCGCATGTCCCCACGTCGCCCCGCGCCCCGCGCCGCCGCCTCCGCGCCCCGGCTGCTGCCCTCCTCCCCCTGCCCCTGCGGCCTGCCCGCCGCCTACGGCGACTGCTGCGGGCGGCTGCACCGCGGCCAGACGGCGGCCACCACCGCCGAGTCCCTGATGCGCTCGCGGTACAGCGCCTTCGCCGCCCAGGACGAGGCGTACCTGCTGCGCACCTGGCACCCGGACACCCGGCCCGCCGAGGTGGACTTCGACCCGGCGCTGCGCTGGACCGGCCTGGAGGTGGTGTCCACCACCGAGGGCGGCGCCTTCCACGCGGAGGGCACGGTCGCCTTCCGGGCGCACTGGACCGAGGGCCGCGAGCAGGGCGTGCTCACCGAGCACAGCCGGTTCGTCCGGCACGAGGGCGCCTGGGTGTACCTCGACGCACTCTCGCTCGGCTGACCCTCGGGGTCCTCGGGGCCCTCGGGGTCCTCGGGGTCCTCGGGGTCCTCGACGGGCGAACTCCTACAGGTAGTCGTCCAGCCGGCCGAGGGCGAAGCCCTGCGCGGTGACGTCGTTGACGACCTTGCGGAGCAGGTCCGGCATCGAAGCCTTCCAGAGGTCGACGCCCCGGAAGTGGGTGAGGATGATGTCGCCCGGGTGGAGCTTCCGGTCGTTGTAGCGCCACTCCATGTGGTCCGGGAAGGCCTCCTCGTTCCACAGCGGCACCGCCTGGATCCCGCAGGACGCCGCCGCGCGCAGCGTGTCGTCGTTGTACTCGCCGTACGGGGGCCGGAACAGCCGGGGGCGGACGCCGATCTGCTTCTCCAGCTGGTCCTGCTGACGGCAGATCTCGTCGCGCTGGGCCCCGTAGTCGAGGACCTTCAGGTTGCGGTGGTTGATGGTGTGGTTGTTGATCTCCACCCCCTGGGCGTGCAGGTCGCGGAAGTAGCCGTAGTTCTCGCGGGCCAGGTAGTCGGAGATGTAGGTGCTGAGCGGGATGCCGAGTTCGTCGGCCATCCGGGAGAACTCCGGGTCCTTCTCGGAGCCGTCGTCGACGGTGAGGAAGACCACCTTCTCGTCGGTCGGCACCCGGTAGACCACCGGCGGCCGCCCCTCCTTGAGCTTCACGCCCTGCGACTGGGCCAGTACCGGCCTGGTCGCCGGGCGTGGCGGCGCCTTCAGCGGCGGGGCCTCCAGGCCCCATCGGTGCGCGGTCTCCAGGGCCGCCCCGGTTTCCGACTCCTGGCGGGCGACCGCCTCGGTGCCGGCCTCCTCCTCCTTGCGGGCCAGGCCCGGCAGCACCGGCAGCGCCTCGGGCGGGCGGCCGACCCCGTGTTCGACGACGGGCACGGCACCCGGCGCGGGCGGGACGACAGCCGGCCGCGCGGGGTCGACCGGCCCGGCACAGCCGGCGGCGACGGCGGAGAGGCAGACGGTGGCCAGCAGACCGGTCCGCACACCCGCCCGCACACCGGCGCCGCGTCCCTGAATTCCCCTCAAACCCGCATTAATGCGATGATTTGATGATCTGTTCATAGCAGCACTGCTCCCCCGCAGCGCACCCCCGCCAATCCCCTCATCACCCGTGCGGGGCAACGACGCGCCGGGCCCCTTGCCCTTCCTTTGCCGAACCAGCCGGGCACCCGAACCGGCCGGGCACCCGAGTCGACCGGGCACCCGCGCGAAAACCCGATTGCGGCCCGGGCCGGCGACCACCGATCATGCGCCCATGACCGACACCGCGCCCCGCACCGCCCGCCTCTGGTCCGTCGCCACGGCGGACGTCACCGCACCCGAGGCCCTGGCCCTACTGCGCGAGTACTACTACGACGTGGCCAACCGCTACTACCGCCTGCACCTCGGCCGCGAAGGCACCCCCGAGGAACTGGAGTCGGGGCTGGCCGGCTCCCCCAGCGACGACCTCGCCGCACCGGACGGGCTCTTCCTGCTCGGCCACTACGACGGCGCGGCCCAGTCCTGCGCCGGGCTGCGCCGGCGCGACGCCGACACCGTCGAGCTGACCCGGGTGTTCGTCCGCCCCGGCCTGCGCGGCACCGGCGGCGGCGCCCGGCTGCTCGCCGCCGTCGACGAGGCCGCCCGCTCGCTCGACGCCCGGCGGATCGTCCTCGACACCCGCCTCGACCTGGTCGAGGCCCGCGCGCTCTACACCCGCCACGGCTACCGCGAGATCCCCGCCTACAGCAGCGGCCCGTACGCCCAGGTCTGGTACGCCAAGGAGCTGGCCGGCTAACCCGCCTGTGTCAGGGCGGCCGTCAGCTCCGCCGTCGAGGGCGGGTTGGCGCCGGGGCGGGAGACGGTCAGCGCGGCGGCCGTCACCGCCTGGGTGAGGCAGCCGGCGAGGTCGGCGCCGGCGGCGCGGGCGTGCAGGAAAGCCGCCGTGAAGGAGTCCCCGGCGCCGACGGTGTCGGCGACCGGCACCGGAACGGCTGCGGCCCGCGCGTGCCCGCCCCCGGCGGTGAGCGCGAACGCGCCGTCGGCACCCAGGGTCACCGCGACCACGGCCGGGCCGAGGGCGAGCCAGCGGCGCGCGACCGCCTCCGCGTCCTCGCCGGGGTAGAGCCAGGCCAGGTCCTCGTCGCTCGCCTTGACCACGTCGCTCAGCGCCACGCAGCGCTCGACCCGCCGCACGGCCTGCGCCCGCTCGCCCATCAGCGCGGGGCGCACGTTCGGGTCGTAACTGATCTGCGACCGGCCGCGCCACCGCTCGACCAGCGCCAGCACCGCCGCCGCGCCCGGGTCGGTGACCGCCCCGATCGAGCCGAGGTGGATCGCGCCCGGCGCTTCGGCGAGTTCGGTCGGCGGCAACGTCCAGCCGATGTCGAAGGTGTAGCGCGCCCGCCCCTGTCCGTCGAGGCGCACCACGGCCGAGGGGGTCCGCTCCACCCCCGCGGCCCGGACCACCACCCCCGCCGACTCCAGGTGCGCCCGGATCAGCCGGCCGTTGGCGTCGTCCCCGAGCTGGGTGAGCAGGGTGGCGGGCCGCCCCAACCGGGCCAGGCCGTACGCGACGTTCGCGGGGCTGCCGCCGGGGTGGACGGTGTCCGGGGCGCCATCCGTGCGGACGACGTCGGCGACGCACTCACCGATCACCAGAACGTGCGAATCGGGGCTGGTCACGGCGGCTCCTGGCATCCGGTACGCGGGCGTCGTCTCGGCCGCCAGCCTACGGGGTGCACCCGGGCATGAAGGACGGCCGCCGGACCTGGCCAGGTTCTCCGACGGCCGTGGCCTCGTCCGTCAGGGGGCGAAGCACTTCGAACGTTAGTCAGCGCGTGGCGGCCCCGCCATCGCTGTAGGCCGTCCGGGGGATGGCCTCGTGTCGACAGCCGTCCGGGCGGCGGCGCCGGGCGGGCGCCCCGGTCCGCTAGGGTCCGTGCCCGGTGCGTCGCGCACGTACCGCCGCCAGGCCCCTCGGGGCCACGACTCCCGAAGTGCGGTGATCGCCCTGTCCAGGCCCCGTCTCGGCCTCGTCCTCCCCCTCGTGCTCAGTGCGGCACTGCTGTCCGCCGGCGCCAGGGCCGCCACCGCCGCGGACGGCCTCGGCGACCCGGTCTTCCCCTCGCTCGGCAACAGCGGGTACGACGCCCTCGCCTACGACCTGTCCTTCGACTACCGGGCCGCTACCCGCACCGTCGACGCGACCGCGGTGATCACCGCCCGGCCGTCCCGCACCCTGGCGCGCCTGGAGCTGGACGCGCTGGGCCTGACCGTGCACGCCGTCCGGGTCGACGGGCGCCCGGCGGGGTTCGCCGCCCACGACGAGAAGCTGACCATCACCCCGGCCCGGCCCCTGCACCGCGGCACCACCGCGCGGCTGACCGTCGAGTACACCGCCGACCCGCGCGCCAGGCTCCCGCACACCGGCTGGGTCCCGACCCCGGACGGCTTCGCGGTGGCCGGCCAGCCGGACAGCGCGCACACCGTCTTCCCGTGCAACGACCACCCCAGCGACAAGGCCCGGTTCAGCATCGCCGTCACCGCGCCCGACGGCCTGCTGGGCGTCGCCAACGGGGAGTTGGCGCAGACCGAACGGCTCGGCGACGGCCGGACCACCCGGCGGTACGCCTCCCGCGAGCCGATGGCCACCGAGCTGGTGCAGGTCTCCGTCGGGAACTACACCGTCCGCGAGCGCACCGGCCCGCACGGCCTGCCGCTGCGCGACGTCGTCCCGACCGCCCGGGCCGCCGAACTCGAACCCGCCCTGGCGCTCACCGCCGACCAGCTGACCTGGGCCGAGCAGCACCTCGGGCCGTTCCCCTTCGAGACCTACGGCCTCCTGCCGGCCGACACCGACGACCCGGCCGCGTTCGGCTTCACCGGCCTGGAGACCCAGACCCTCACCCTCTACAAGCCGGGCTTCCTGCGCCAGCCCGAGTCCGCGATCGGCTCGCACCAGATGCACGAGCTGGTGCACTCCTGGTTCGGCGACAGCGTCTCCCCCGCCAGCTGGGCGGACCTGTGGCTCAACGAGGGGCACGCCGACTACTACGCCCTGGTCTACCGCTACGAGCGCGGCTGGCCGGACGCCTGGGGCCACACCACCCTGGTCGACCGGATGCGGGCCCTCTACCGCCTCGGCGACCAGTGGCGGCACGACTCCGGACCGGTCGCCGCTCCCAGCGCCGCCAAGCTCTTCGACAGCCAGCGCTACACCGGCGGCGCGCTGGTGCTGTTCGCGCTGCGCGAGCGGGTCGGCGCCGAGGCCTTCGACCGGATCGAGCGCACCTTCCTGCGCGAGCACCGGTACGGCACCGCCAGCACCCAGGACTACCTGCGCGCCGCCTCCGAGGTCTCCGGCAAGGGCCTCTCCGGCTTCCTCACCGACTGGTTGTACGGGCTGCGCACCCCGCCGATGCCCGGCCACCCCGACTGGACGGTCGCCCCGGTGACCGCGGACCCGGCGGCCGCCGCCCGCGGTGTCCCCACCGAGGCGCCGCACGGCTCCGGGACGCTCTGACCCACCGTCGCCCGGCCGGCCCGATCCGCGGTCCGGCCTGATCCGTGGCCCGCCCGATCCGCGGTCCGCCGCCCCCTGCGTCCCACCCGTACGCCCCTGGCGCGCCGCATCGTGCACCCGGACGCCCCGTGAGCGCCTCTGGCCGGACGGGCCCGACGGGGCCATCGTGGTGCCCACGGCCCGCCCGCCGCCCGGCCGAGTCCCGGCCGGCTCGCGGGCCGTCCAACCTCCCCGCGCCGGCCGGCCGAAAATCCCCGCGCCCGGAAGACAACCCGGAACACCGTCCAGCACGTTCATCAGCTGTGAGTAGGACACCACGATCGCGGCCCAGCAGGCCGCCACGGCTGACAGGGACGGCACGGACACCATGGCGGGGACGGCGGGATGAGGGATGGCACACCGGACTTCGAGGAGTTCGTCTCCGCCTGCGGCCCGAAGATGCTGCGGGTGGCCTGGCTGTTGACCGGCGACCCGCACCAGGCCGAGGATCTGCTGCAGACCGCGCTCGCCAAGGTCTGGCCCAAATGGGACCGGATCTCCATCGACCGGCCCGAGGCCTACCTGCGGAAGGTGCTGGTCAACTGCAACGTCTCCTGGTGGCGCCGCCGCTGGACCGGCGAACTGCCGCACGGCGAACTGCCGGAGCCGCCGCCGGCCAGCGCGGACCCGTACGAAGGGGTGGTGCTCGGAGAGGTGGTCGCCCAGGCCGTCCGTGCCCTGCCGCCGCGCCAACGGGCCGTGGTGGTGCTGCGCTTCTTCGAGGACCTCAGCGTCGAGGAGACCGCCGAGGTCCTGGGCTGCAGCACCGGCACGGTCAAGAGCCAGACGCACCGCGCGCTCGCCGCGCTGCGCGGTCGGCTGCCGGCCCGGGAACTGCTGCTGGCGGGGGGACCTCGTGATCGGTACTGACCTGCTGGACCCGGACGACCCGAGGCCGGACGGCGGTGAGGGCGAGGACGAGCTGCGGATCCTGCTCCACCAGGCCGTACCGGAGCTCGCCACGCCCGAGGACCGGATGGAACGGGTACGCGCCCGCGCCATCGGCACCCAACGCCGACGGCGGGCCGCCGGGCTCGGGGCCGGACTGACCGCCGGGCTGGTCGCCGCGGCGCTGGCCGCCGCGCCCGCGATCGCGCCCACGCCGGAGCGCGGGGTGGCGGCGGGGCCGAGCGTGGCGGCCGGACCGGCCGAGACGGTGCCGGGCGGGGAGCCTCCCGTTCCGACGGCCGGCGCCGGCGCCAGCGCGACACCGACCATGGTGCCGACGGCCAGGTCCCAGGTCCACTTCCCGTCGTACCCGAACGTGGCGCTCGACCTGCCGAGCGGCTGGTACAGCCAGAGCACCTTCAGCGGCGACCCCCGGAACGGCATCGGCTACCTGGCCAACGGGCCGATCGGCCCCGTGTCCCCCTGCCGGACGGCGGGCATCGCCTGCCCGGGCGACACGCTGTTGCCCGTCGGCGGCGCCCTCCTCACCCTCCGGTTGGTGGACCAACCGGACCTGGTCGGGAAGTTCACCACCTCATCGGCCGTCACCTCCGACATCGCGCTCGACAAGGAATGCCTCACGCTCGGCGGCACCCGGGAACTCATCGGCCACCGGGCCGTCGCCCGGACCGGCACGCTGGTGCTGATCCAGCTGACGGCCTGCATGCGGGTGCCGTCGCACGTGACGATCCAGCAGGTGCAGCAGGTGCTGGACTCGATCCGGGCCGCCGAGGGGAGCAGTCCCTCGCCGACCACGACCCGCTGAGGACCGTCCGGGCCGCGCTGGCCGCCCCGCGTTCAGTGTCAGTGGCTCCTGCTAGCGTCCCGAGCACGATCAGAGAACGGGGGTCCTCTCATGGGTGGCGAGCGGCGACGGGCAGGTGCCGGGGGCTGCGACCGGTGGACGGCGCGGCGGAACGGCGAAGGTGGCGTGGTGGCCCTGCGGGGTGCGGACGTCCTGCCGATCACCGGCGGGCTGATACCCGGGGTCTGGTCGGTCTCCTCGGGTGCTGCCGGGCGGGCGTTCCACCGGTCCTGACGCGGCCGTGACACGACGGTGCGGGCCCGGCGGCCGTTGCCGGGCCCGCACCGGGCGGGTCAGTACCGGGCGGCTCAGTACCGCAGGACGGCCGCGATGTGGCCGCGGGCGTCGAGTTCGCCGGTGGGGACGAACTGCACCTTGGCGCCGGTGTCGAGGGCGCGCTCCACGATCTCGTCGACCATGTCCTCGCGGACGTCGGGCTCACCGGCTGCCGCCGGGACGAGGTGGTTGTCGGTCACCCGGACGGGCTGCCAGTAGTCCTCCTCCACCGCGACCACCGCGGCGCGGCCCTCGGCGACGGTCTGCCAGACCTCGTCGATGCCGGCGGCCAGGCCCTTCACACCCTGGGCCTGGTCGAGGCGCTCGTGCAGCTCGGTGACGGCCTTGCTGCCCTGCTCGGCGACCGTGGACCGGACGGCCTCGGCCACCGCGGCGGCGGCGGCATGGCCGAGGCCGCCGCGCGAGACCTGGGCGGTGGCGCGCTTGGCGGCGGTGCCGACCTCGTCGAGCAGGGAGATCGCGGCGGCCTCGCCGAGCACGTACAGCGGGCGGTTGTCGGCCTCCAGCACGGCGGCCAGCGCGGTGTCAGCCGAACGCAGGAAGCGGCGGGTCTCCTCGTCGCGGAAGGTGCTCGGTACGTCCCCGATCCGCTCCTTGCGCTCGACGTCCCAGTCCTGCGGGACCTGGTCGAGCGGGAAGGCGGCACTCGTGTGCTCGGCCAGGTGCGCTCCGCTGCCGCTGAACAGGGCGACCCGGTCGGCGGCGACGGTCAGCACCCAGTAGGGCGCACCGGCGGTGTAGGCGGAGACCAGGTTGCGGGTCAGGAAGGTCTCGGACAGCACGACCCGGGCGGGCACCGGGCGCGGCAGGGACCACACCTGGTGCTCGCCGGGGGCGGCGTAGATCACCAGGCCGTCCTCGGCGTGCACGAGGTCGACCTCGGTGAGCGCGCGGTCCAGCTGCTCGACGACGTCCAGCCGGTCGGCCCGGCTGACCGCCTCGTCGGCGTGCAGCCGGTTCTTCGCCTCGGCGACGAGGTTGCGCAGGCGGACCGGATCCTGGGTGTTGTCGGGCTCGCTGCGGTGGGTGGGCAGCAGAACGGAGACGGCCGGGTAGCGCCGGGGGCGGCGCAGCTCGGCGAGGACGGCTGGCGTGAGCTCGGCTGCGTGCATCGGGTGCCCTTCGTGTCGCGGTGGGGGGTCCTGGTCGATGAGACCGACGTCGATGAGACCGAAAGTGTGGTGATTCAACCGATTTGCCGGAATCATTCCCGACCCCTCCCCATCCCACCGCCCTCCCACGCCTCCCGCCACCGGAAAAGGCCCGGCGCCCGGCAGCCCGTCCGGCGCCCGCGGCGCCGCCGTTCGGCCGACCGGCCGTCACCGGGCTGCGGCTGTGCCACGGCCCCGGCCGCACGGCCACGGACGAGGGAATCCGCCGCCGCCCTCGTAACCCGCCCGGCGGATCGTCGTTGGACCCGCCATGAAGAAGCGCAGCATGCTCGCCGTCGCCTCGCTCGCCGTGGGTTTCGTGGCCTCGCTCACCGCACCGAGTGCGCACGCCAGTGCCGTCGGGGGGCAGGACGGAATGTCCGGGTCGCTGACCAGTGCGCCGGACGCGTTGCCGGGGCAGGTCGGGGACGCGGGCGGCGTGGTCGGGGAGGCGATCGGGTACGTGACGGGCTCGGCCGACGGACTGGTCGGGGTCACCCCCGCATAGCTCCCCCGCATAGCTCGCAGCAGCGCGGCGTCAGGACAGCGGGGCGGTGCGGCGTCAGGGCAGCTGGGCGCCGAGGTCCTGGGTCCAGTAGACGCCGGCGGGGCCGGTGGCCAGACCGATGCCGACGTCCTTGAAGCCGCAGTCCAGCATGTTGGTCTGGTGGATGCCGCCGTCCATCCAGTGGGCGACCACCGTGGCGGGGGACGTCGGGCCCCGGTCGAGGTTCTCGCCCCACTGGGACCAGCGGTAGCCGACGGCGGTCAGCCGGGCGTCGGTGCGGACGCCGTCCGGGTTGACGTGGTCGAAGAAGCCGCGGGCGACCATGTCGTCGGCGTGCTTCTGGGCGGCCGTGTGCAGTCGGGGGTCGATCCGCAGGGGGGCGCAGCCCACCTTGCCGCGTTCGGCGTTGACGAGGTCGACGAGTTGGCGCTCCGGGCTGGGCGGCGGCGGGGCCACCGACCGGGTGGCGGTGGGTGACGGCGTGGCCGTCGCCGTCTCGCTGGGGGTCGGCGTGGGCGTGGCCGCCAGCGTGACCGGGGCGGAGGCCGGGGTCGCGGTGGGCACCGGGGCGGCGGGAGCGGCGGCCGGGGTGGTGGGTTCGGGGGCCGCCTCCAGCGGGGTTTCGGCGGGGTGCGACCAGACCAGGGCGAGGGTGGTGACGGTCACCACCGCCACCGCACCGCTCGCCAGGACGGCCTTGCGCGCGGCCGTCCCGGCCCAACCACCATGGGTGCTCGCGGCGGTCGGGGCGGCGGTGGCGACGGTGGCCGCGGTGTGCTGGAAGTGCAGCAGCGCGGGCGAGCCGAGCGGGATCGGCACCAGGGCGAGGCCGGCCAGCAGCCCTTCGGCGGGGAAGAGGTCGCGGCCGAGGCGGTCGCAGGTGGCGCAGCCGCGGATGTGGCGGGCGATGCGCTTGCGCCACACGGAGTTGGGGGTGCCGTCGAAACCGGTGGTGACGTCGGCGAGTTCGGGGCAGCGGGGGTAGGCGCCGAGGGCGCGGACGACGATCCGGCCGGCTTCGAGCTGCTTCTTCATCCGCTGCACACGGACGGCGGTGTGCTGCGGGGTCAGGTCGAGGGCTTCGGCCAGTTCGGCGCGGGTGAGTTCGCCGCTGGCCTCCAGCCACCAGAGGGCGAGGAGCTCGCGGTCGTCGGGGTCGAGCCAGCGGGTGGCCTCGGCGACTTCCCGGCGCTGGCCGGAGAGGCCGAGGCGCAGGACGGTGAGGTCGGTGAAGTCGGCCCTGGGGTCGGCGAGTTCCCAGGTCTCGTCGAGGCCGCCGACGGTGGGCTGCTGCTGGCCGGCGGCGTGGCGGCGACGGATCTGGTTCATGGTGATGGCGACCAGCCAGGAGCGGAAGGACTCCGGCTCGCGCAGCCCGTCCAGGCCGTCCAGGGCGCGGATCATGGTCTCCTGGGCGACGTCGTCGACGTCGGCGTGACCGTCCAGGGCGCGCCCGGCGACGTTGTAGACGAGCGGCAGCCAGGCGGCGACCAGCGCCTCCTGGGCCTGCCGGTCGCCCGCCTGGGCCGCGCGTACCAGGGTGGTCCCGGTCCTGTTCTGCACGTCAGCGTTCATGGTCCGCACTCCGTCTTGCCGTGTTCCGTTCGCCGCTGCCTCCTCGGAGACCTGTGGTGAGTGATCAGATAACAACAATTTGCGCGGAATCGGAAAACGGGCCCTGCCGGAGGGCCGGTCAGGCCGGGGCCGCGAAGACCTGGGTCCACCAGGGGCCGCCCGAACCGGTCCGCACACCGACCCCGAGCTGCTTGAACGCGCAGTTCAGGATGTTCGCACGGTGACCGGGGCTGTTCATCCAGGACTCCATCACCGCGGCCGGGTCCTTCTGGCCGCGGGCGATGTTCTCGCCCCAGGTGCTCCAGCGGTAGCCGGTCGCCTCGATGCGGTGGTCGGCGTGGTCTCCGTCGGGGCTGGCGTGGTCGAAGTAGTTGCGGTCCGCCATGTCGTCGCTGTGCGACTGGGCGGCGCTGGCCAGCCGGGGCTCGGCGCTGACCGGGCCGCAGCCGGCCTTGGCACGTTCGACGTTGACCAGGTCGACGACCTGCTGGGCGGAGGAGGGCGCGGCGCCGCCGCCGACCGGGGTGGGCACCGAGGCGCTCGTAGGGGCCCCGGTGCGCTGCGCGGCGGCCGGGGTGCCGGTGGGCTTGGCGGGAGCGGGAGCGGTCACGGGCGTGCTCGGGCCCGGCTTCCCGGTGGCCGTCGGGGTCGGCGTCGCCCTCGCGGTCGCCGGGGCCGTCGGGGACGCCGGGGCGGCGGGAGTGGTCGCGGCAGCACTGGCCGGAGCCGACGCCGGGTCGGTGGCGGCCGAGGTGGCCGGGGTGACCGACGGCGCGGCGACGTCGGGGCCCGCTCCCCCGGCGCCGGGGACCTGGATGCCATCGTGGGTGCCGGCCTCGGCGGCTATCAGGGCGGCGTCCGCCGCCATCGCCTGGCCGGTGGTGTCCCGGTCGGCCTGCTTGCCGCCGTAGGCCGCGTAGCCGGCGCCGACCAGGGCGGCGAGCAGTCCGGTGCCAGCCACGGCGGCGGCGACGGCGGCGACCGGACCGACCGGGCCGCGCCGTCGGGCCCGGCGGCCCCGGCCTCCGGGGCGTTCCGTGTGCCGCTGGGCGGCCCGACGCGCGGCGCGGCCGCCGGGTCGGCCGGAAGCTCCGCTCCGTGCACCGCTCTCGGCACCGATCGCCGGGAGGATGGTCGTCCTGTCGTCGCTGTTCACGTGCCCACGCTTTCTGTCCGGGTCGGCGGGTCGGGTGCCGACACCTGGGAGACCGCCCGGCGGCGCGCCGATAACAGAAAGTCCGAACGAATGTCCGGCACCAGGATCACGGGCCCGGCCGCGACCGCACCCGGGGCCCGCTCCCGAGGCCCGCCCTCAGGCCGCCCGGACGCGGGTCACGGGGCGTCCGGGGCCATGTCGTAGGTGACGAACATGGTCCGGGTGGCGACCTGGTCGTACTTGCTGCGGGCGCGGTGGTTGTCGTCGGCGGTGATCCAGCGGACGGTGTTCCAGCCGCGCTCGGCGGCGATCGCCCGCAGCCGGGCCAGCAGCTGGTCCACCGCTCCGCCGCCGCGCACCTCGGGCGCGACGAACAGGTCGTCGAGGAAGCCGCCGACGGCGCCGTGCAGGGGGCGGGCGAAGGGGCGGTAGTGGGCGAGCCCGACCGGCGTGCCGTCGCCGTCGCGGACCAGCAGGCCCTCCAGTTCGTGGTCCGGGTCGTGGAGCCAGGACCAGACCAGTTCGGCCTTCTCCTCCGGCATCGGCACCCGGTAGAACGCGCAGTAGCCACGGAAGAGTTCGCGCCAGGCGGGGTAGTGGGGGGGGGGCCCGGCCGCCCCCCCCCCCCCGGGGGGGGGGGGGGGCGGGGGGGCCCCCCCGCGGGGGGGGCCCCCGGGGGGGCGGGGGCGCGGGGGGGGCGCGGGCCCCCCGCCCCCGGC
>NZ_JBHWIO010000041.1:0-3784 GCF_042732075.1 Kitasatospora sp. NPDC059812 | reverse complement strand
CTCCGTCCGGCCCTCCCTTTTGCCCGCCGCTGCGGCTGGGTCGGGGGGGGGCGGCGGGGGGGGGGCGCGCCCCCCCGCCCCCCCCCACGCTCCAGCGGGTCGTGGTGGTCAACTCGGTCTCCCTCGGTCGGGCGGGCCCCGGGGTCGCCGGGCCGCGGTGTGGCGCCAGCATGACGGGCCATCGGCTCCGCGCCGAACTCCACCACGGCCAAGACCGGCCGCCCGCGCACTCCACTCCGGCGCGGTACGGACGCGCCCCCCGCCGTGCGCCGGCCGGTCGGGTGGCCGATCCTGGACGCCCGGCCACGCACCACCCGAGGAGCGCCATGCGGCTGCGGCACCTGGCCCAGACGTCCCGCGCCGTCGCCGCCGAGCCCGGACGGCGGGCCAAGACGGCGCTGCTCGCGGACTGCCTGCGCGCACTGGGCCCGGCCGAGGCCCCGGCGGCGGTGGGTCTGCTGTCGGGCGAGTCGCAGCGGCTGCGCACCGGCGTCGGCCCGGCGGGCCTGCGCGACCTGCCGCCGCCCGCCGCCGAGGCCTCGCTCGGCGTCCGGGAGACCGAACGGGAATTGGAGCGGATCGCCGGGGTGCACGGGCCCGGCGCGCAGGCCGAGCGGCGGCGGCTGCTGGCCGGGCTGTTCGCCCGGGCGACCGAGGTCGAGCAGGCGTTCCTGCGCGCGGTGCTGGTCGGGGAGCTGCGCCAGGGCGCGCTGGACGCGCTGGTCGGCGACGCCGTCGCCCAGGCCGCCGGTTTGCCCGCGGCGGCGGTGCGCCGGGCGCTGATGTTCCGTGGCTCCGCCCGGGCGGTGGCGGAGGCGGCGCTGACCGGCGGGGCGCCCGCGCTGGCCGCGTTCCGGCTGGAGGTGGGCCGGGCGGTGCGGCCGATGCTGGCCGCCTCCGCGCCCGACGTGGCCTCGGCGCTGGAGCGCACCGGCCCGGCCGCGCTGGAGTGGAAGCTGGACGGCGTCCGGGTGCAGGTGCACCGGGACGGCGCGGAGGTCGCGGTGTTCACCCGCGGCCTGGACGACATCACCGCGCGCGTCCCCGAGGTGGCCGAGGCGGCGCTCGCGCTGCCGCTGCGCTCGGCGGTGCTGGACGGCGAGGCGATCGCGCTCGGGCCCGACGGGCGGCCGCGTCCGTTCCAGGAAACCGCCGCGCGCACCGCCTCCCGGCGGGATCCGGAGCGGCTGCGCGCCGAAGTCCCGCTCAGCGCCTTCTTCTTCGACCTGCTGCACCGGGACGGCGAGGACCTGGTGGACCGCCCCGGCCGGGAGCGGTGGGCGGCGCTGGACGGGGCGGTGCCGGAGGGCCTGCGGGTGCCCCGCACCGAGACCGGGGACGGCGAGCGGGCACTGGCGTTCTTCCGCGAGACCCTGGCCCGCGGTCACGAGGGCGTCCTGGTCAAGGACCCGGCGGCCGGGTACGCGGCCGGGCGGCGCGGTGCCGGCTGGATCAAGGTGAAGCCCCGGCACACGCTGGACCTGGTGGTGTTGGCCGCCGAGTGGGGCAGCGGCCGGCGGCGCGGCCTCCTCAGCAATCTGCACCTGGGCGCCCGGGCGGCGGGCGAGCCCGGGCTTGGCCCGTGGGTGATGCTCGGCAAGACCTTCAAGGGCCTCACCGACGAGACGCTCGCCTGGCAGACCGCCGAACTCCTCGCCCGCGAGAGCGGGCGGGACGACTGGACAGTGCGGGTCCGGCCGGAACTGGTCGTCGAGATCGCCTTCGACGGTCTCCAGCGCAGCCCCCGCTACCCGGCGGGGCTGGCCCTGCGGTTCGCCCGGGTGGTGCGCTACCGGCCGGACAAGGGCGCGGCCGAGGCCGACACCGTCGCCACCGTCCGGGAGATCGCCGCCGCCGAGGGGCTGTGAGCCGCCCTTTGGCGGAGTAACGTCAATTTCAAACCCCTTTGCGGCAGCGCTGGACCGGCTCCGAACCGAATCGGCCATTCTGGACGATCCCCGCATCGCCCCTCCGTGGACGCAAGGGTGGCGGTTAGGTTGGCAATGACAACGAGAGGCGGCCGCCGGACGCCCGGCGCCGCACTGGCGAGAGGTGCTCGACCATGAAGGTGAGCGTCGACCGGGACCGCTGCTGCAGCTCCGGGATGTGCGTCCTGAACGCTCCGGAGATCTTCGACCAGGACGAGCAGGACAGTCTGGTGATCCTCCGTCAGACCGAGTTCAAGCCCCCGCAGTTCGCGGTGCTGAGGCTCGCCGCCGAGCTCTGCCCGGGCGGCGCGATCACCGTCACCGAGGAGGACTCCGCCGAGGACGCCGGCTGACGCCCCCACCGGCTCCCGACGGTCCCCCGCCCGCGCCGACCCCGGCCACCGTGACGACCGCCGCTCCCGGCCGCCGTCGCGCGAACCGTAGACCCCGGCGCCACCCCACCCACCCGAGGACATTGCGACGCAAGGAGACCCCACCTTGACGAGCACACCCACCGCCCGGACCTTCCCGATGCCGGCCCCGCGCGACGCCGGCTGCCCGTTCAGCCCGCCGCCCGCCTACACCGAGGCCGCCGCGACGGCGCCCATCACCCGCGCCGCCCTGCCCGACGGCGAGTCCTGCTGGCTGGCCACCGGCTACGCCGAGGTCCGCACCATCCTGTCCGACCGCCGGTTCAGCGCGGACGCCCGCCACCCGGGGTTCCCGATGCTGGTGCCCGGCCGCCGGGAGGCCCTCCTCGCCAACCCGAGCTTCCTGCGGCTCGACGACCCCGAGCACGCCCGGCAGCGCCGGATGGTCACCGGCGACTTCCTGGTCAAGCGGGTCGAGGCGATGCGCCCCGGCATCCAGCAGATCGTCGACGAGGCGCTCGACCGGATGACCGACGGCCGGACCGAGGCCGACCTGGTCGCCGACTTCGCGCTGCCCGTCCCCTCGCTGGTGATCTGCCTGCTGCTCGGCGTCCCGTACGAGGACCGGGACCGCTTCCAGGGCCTCAGCCGGACCCTGCTCAACAAGCACAGCTCGGCCGAGGAGGTCCAGGCCGCCTCGGACGAACTGCGCGAGTACCTGGGTGGCCTGGCCGCCCGCAAGCGGGAGGAGCCGGGCAACGACATACTCAGCCGGCTCGCCGTCCGGGACGACCTCACGCCGGACGAGGTCGCCACGACCGGCATCCTGCTGCTGATAGCCGGGCACGAGACGACCGCGAACATGATCTCGCTCTCCACCGCCCTGCTCCTCGACCAGCCCGAGCAGATCGCCAGGCTGGCCGACCCGGCCGCGCTGCCCGGCGCCGTCGAGGAACTGCTGCGCCACCTGACCATCGTGGACCACGGGCTGCCCCGGGTGGCCTTGGAGGACGTCGAGCTGGGCGGCACCGTGATCAAGGCCGGGGAGGGCGTGATCGCGCTGATCTCCACCGCCAACCAGGACGAGGAGATGTTCGGCGGCGCCGACCTGCGGCCGGCCGACGAGCTCGACCTCGACCGGGACGCCCGGCGGCACATGGCCTTCGGCTTCGGCGTGCACCAGTGCCTCGGGCAGCCGCTCGCCCGCGCCGAGCTCCAGATCGCCCTGGCCACCCTGTTCCGACGGCTGCCCGGCCTGCGGCCGGCGGCCACCGGTGAGGGCCGGAAGTTCCGCTCGGAGGCGTTCATCTACGGAATGCGGTCGCTGCCCGTCACCTGGTGACGGCCGTCGGACGGAGGGCGGGGCCGGGCCGGCGACCGGACAGGGTCCAGGGGCTCTCTTTCGGATCACGTCGGATCAGCGCGCGGCGTCGGAGTGCGTGCATCGCAAGGCGGAGGAGGGAGTCCATGCGGAGTATCGGCGAC
>NZ_JBHWIO010000040.1:60392-71421 GCF_042732075.1 Kitasatospora sp. NPDC059812 | reverse complement strand
GGGCCCGGCCCCCCGCGCCCGCGCCGCCCCACACACCGGTACCCCCCCGGCGCCCCGCCCCGCGGGCCGGGGCACCGGGCGGACGCGCCCGACTGAGAGAAGGGAGGAGCCCCTTGGCCGGAGAACGGAAGAACAGGCGGCACGCACCACTGGTCAGGGCCATGGGCCTGTTCGTGCCGCACCGGCTCCGGCTCGGCGCCGTGCTGCTGCTGGTGGCCGCCGGATCGCTGGCCGCAATCGCACCGCCGTTCATGCTGCGGCAGATCTTCGACGTCGCGTTGCCCCAGGGCCGGCTCGGACTGCTGACCGGGCTGGCCGCCGGGATGTTCGCCCTGGTGGTGGCCAGCACGTCCGCCGGAGTGCTCCAGGCCTACCTGTTGGTCACGCTGGGGCAGCGGGTGATGGACGACCTGCGCACCGCGGTCTACACGCATCTGCAGCGGATGTCCCTGTCCTTCTTCACGGCGACCCGCACGGGCGAGGTGCAGTCCCGGATCGCCAATGACATCGGAGCCATGCAGTCGACGGTGACCGGCGCGGCCGCCACGATCGTCGCCAGTGCCACCACGGTGGTGGCCACGTTGCTGGCGATGCTCTCCCTGAACTGGCAGTTGACGGCCGTGTCCCTCGGGGTGCTCCCGTTCTTCGTCGGGATCAGCCGCAGGGTCGGCGCGGAGCGGCGCGGGATCGTCGAGCAGCAACAGAGCCTGATCGCCGTGATGTTCAGCCTGATCGAGGAGTCGCTGTCGGTCAGCGGCTTCCTGCTGGGCCGCACGATGGGGCGCACCGACACGCTCGTCAAGGAGTTCGCGGGGCGGTCGCGGGACCTCGCGGATCTGACCGTCCGGTCCTCGATGGCCGGGCGATGGCGCCAGTCCATCATCTCGATCATCGTGGCCGCGATGCCGATAGCGTTCTACTGGACGGCCGGAATCGTCGGTGGGCACGGTGGCCCGACCATATCCGTGGGTACCGTCGTCGCGTTCACCGCTCTCCAACAGGGCCTCTTCGGGCCGGTCATGACCCTGTTGCAGACCGGCATCGGCATCCAGAGCTCCATGGTCCTGTTCGACCGGGTCTTCGAGTACCTGGACCTCGAGGTCGACGTCGCGGAGCCCAGGGATCCCGTTCCGCTCGCCGGGCGCCACGGACACGTCCGCTTCGAGCAGGTGAGCTTCTCCTACCCGGCTTCGGGGCCCGTCCTCCAGGGCGTGGACTTCGACCTGCCGGCCGGTGAGAAGCTGGCGGTCATCGGCGCCACCGGCGCGGGCAAGACCACCCTCGGCCATCTGGTTCCGCGCCTCTACGACGTCACGGGCGGTCGGATCACCATCGACGGCGTCGACATCCGTGACCTCAGCTTCGCCACCCTTGCCGAGACGGTCGGCATCGTCTTGCAGGACACCCATCTCTTCCACACGACCGTGGCCGACAACCTGCGGTTCGCCAAGCCCGGAGCGACGGCGCGTGAGCTGGCGGCCGCCGCCGAAGCCGCTCAGATCCATGAACTGATCGAAAGCCTGCCGAAGGGGTACGACACCATCGTGGGCGAGCGCGGGTACCGGTTCTCCGGCGGCGAGAAACAGCGCCTGGCGATCGCCCGAACCATGCTGAGGAATCCGCCGGTCCTCGTCCTGGACGAGGCCACCAGCGCGCTGGACACGATCACCGAGAAGGCGGTCCAACGAGCGCTTGACGCGCTCTCCGTGGGCCGTACCACGATCACGATCGCCCACCGGTTGTCCACCGTCCGGCATGCCGACCGGATCATCGTTCTGGACGGCGGCCGGGTCGTCGAGTCGGGCACGCACGCGGACCTTCTCGCCCGCGCCGGACGGTACGCGGAGCTCTGCCGGGCGAGCGGTTCCCTCGGCCCGAAGCCCTGAAGGGCAGAAGGGTGGAAGGGCGGAAGTCGCCTACGCCAGACGCCCGCTCAGAGCCGCAGGTCCATCCGCTGCTCGACCGTGTCCAGGCCGAACTTGCGGGCGGAACGGGAGACGGTGAGCTCGAAACCGGCCTTCGCGTACAGGTGGTGGGCTGCATCGAGGCCCGCGATGGTCCAGAGCAGCACGCCCTCGTACGCGCGGGCGCGGGCCTCGTCCAGGGCGGTGTCCAGCAGCCGGCCGCCCAGGCCCCGGCCCCGGGCGACCGGGTCGAGGAGCACCCACCGCAGCTGGCCCCAGCCCGGGCGCTCGTCCGCCCGGACGAGGCCGGCGGCGCCGACCACGCGGCCGTCGAGCTCGGCGACCCACAGACGACCGGGCGCCGCACCGCCCTCGCGGGCCCGGGCGAGGACCAACTCGGCCATCCCGGCGGCGACATAGGCCTCCATGGTCTCGTCCGTGCCGTACTCGCGGGCGTAGAGGACACCGTGCAGGGCGGCGACGGTGCCGAGGTCCCCGGGGCGGACGGCCTCGCGGACGGTCGCGGATCCGGGTGCGGTGGCGGCCATGCTGGCATCCCTTCCAGGAGGACACTTCCACTGAAACAGTCGTTTCAGTGGAACGATAGACGCCGAGGGCGGCGACGCCCGCGAGACCCTCGAACTGCTCTGGGAGTGGCTGACGAAGCCCGAACACCGGGGCGCGCTACACCTGTTCTTCGAGGGGTACGTCCGCGCCTTCGGCGGCTCCGGGCCCTGGCTGGACTTCGGCACCGCCTCGCTGGACGAGTGGCTGCCGCCGCTGGAGCGCGTCCTGGACGGCACCGGCACGAATCCCACCGTGGTGCTGGCCGTCCTCCGCAGCCTGCTGCTGGACCTCCTCGCCGACGGCGGCGGGGGCGGCGGCGGGAGCGGGAGCGGGAACGAGGACGGCAACGACGGTGGCGGGAACCACGCCGCCCGCGTCCACGCCGCCTGGCACGCCTTCCTCGACACCGCCCTCGGCTGACGCCCGGCAGGAGGCCTACGCCAACGTGACGCTTCGTGTTCGTGTGCCGGCGCTCGCGTCCTGGCGGTGCGCTGCCCATGTGCAGGCGGGGATCTGACCACGGGCCAGCAGGTCGGGCCGGAGCTGGTGTTCCCGATGCCGGTCTGCACGGTGGCCGTGGCGCCGGATGGCCGGCTGGTGGTGGGCTTTGGCTGGGAGGTCGCGGTGTTGGCCCGCCGTTGACCGGGCCCCGCACGCACGTCTCGCCGCCGGACGGCGCCGGCGGCCCGTGGTCAGTTCGCGCCGGGCGGGAGCCAGCGCAGGGCGAACCAGAGTTCCATCCGGACCTCCGCGTCGCCGAGGTCGACGGCGAGCAACTCGCCGACCCGGGCGATGCGTTGGCGCACGGTGTTGCGGTGGAGCTGGAGCGCCGCCGCGGTGCGGTCCCAGCTGCCGTGCAGGGCGAGCCAGGTGCGCAGGGTCTCCCGGAGCACGGCCGGCCCGGGGGTGCCCGCGGCGGTCAGCGGGGCGAAGGTGCTGCGGGCGAGGGCGGCGGCGTCCTCGGGGGCGACCAGGGTGTGGACGCTCGGCCCGACGGCCTCGCGGTGGTGGACGGCGGCGGCACCGGTGGCCAGCGCGTGACGCAGGGCCCGGTCGGCCTGGGCGTCGGCGATCCTCAGCTCCGCCGTGGGGGCGGGCGCGCTGACGCCGAGCGTCCAGCCGAGCCGGGCGGCGGATTCGGTGTCCACGACCCGGTCCGGAGCCGCCGAGCCGGGCAGCAGCGCCCGCAGCCAGGTCCCGTCCAGGTGCAGGTGCGGTGTGCCGAGGGCGGTGCCGAGGGCGGCGAGTTGGACGGCCTCCCCGCCGCCGCCCGCCCGACCGGTCAGCCGGCCGTGCACGACCACCCAGGCGCCGTCGGGCGGCAACAGGTCGGCGGCCGCCTCCTCCGGTGCGGCGCCGAGCAGGAGCCGCACCAGGGCTCCCGCGCTGCGGGCGTCCGTGCCGAGCGCGTGCCGCGGGCTGGTGAGCAGCGAGAGCAGCACCACGGCCACCCCGGCCACGGACCGGTGGACGGCGGTCGGCGGTTCCTCGGCGGCGGTGACGAGCGTGAGCGGGCCGCCGGAACCGTCCGAGCCGGGCAGGGTCCGCACGGTCAGGTGCCGCCCGGCGTGGTGCTGGGCGGCGGCGGTCGGAGGCTGGGCGCGGCCTGCGGCGCGCGCGGTGGTCCGTTCCGCGAGGGCGCTCAGTTCGGCCAGGACCGGCACGGGCGGGCGCGCTCCGGCGCTGAACAGTTCGACGCCGCGCCCGTCCAGCAGTGCCGTCCAACCGCCCAGGTGCACGGCGAGTTGCTGGACGACCGCGCGCAGCGCGTCGGGGCGGGCGGCCGCGGAGGCGAGTGCGGACTGGGCTTCGGAGATCTGCCGCAGGCCGCGGTGGGCGGCTTCGGCCATCGCCGAGTAGGCGGCCCGGCCGACGGCGACGAACGGGGTGCCGTCGGGCACCCGCAGCAGGGGCAGGCCGTGCCGGTCGCAGGCGGCGACCAGGTCGGCCGGCACCTCGTCGTAGACCGGTGCGACGCCGAAGCCGAGTGCGGCGGCGCCCGCTTCGACGACGCAGCGCACGTAGGCGTCGATGCCCTCGGCGTCCTGCGGAAGGCGGACTCCGGCGGTGAGCAGCAGTTCACCGCCGAGCAGGTAGGGGCCGGGGTTCTCGACCTCGGTGGTGCCGACGGTGCCGATCAGCCGGTCGTCGGCCGGTCCGGCGATCCGGCGCAGTCCGAGCACGGGGTCGGCGAGCAGGACGGTCAGCGGGATGGCGGGGCTGCCGGAGGCGGGAGCGGGGGCTGGGTCGGGCACGCCGGCGGCCTTTCGTCGGAGGTTTTGCACATCTGACCCCACGATATTGGATGAATCCGATACTTCTGCAGGCCAGGTGGGGCGGTTTAGGTTCAGCGCACGGCGTTTTCCTTCGGGCACCCCCGACTCGCCCCCCCGTTCCCCGCCTTTCCTGTGCGCCCCGCCAGTCCCGCCCGCTGCCCCGCCCGCTGCCCCGCCTGCTCCCCCACCCACAGCCCTGGCCCGGCCCGCTCCCCCAGCGCGTCCGGCCGGATCGGAGGACCCCCCATGACCCTCGACTACGTCGTGATGATCGGCTATCTGTTGGGCATCGTCGGCGTCGGCTGGTGGGGCAAGCGGCGCGCCTCCTCGAAGGCGGACTTCCTCGTCGCGGGCCGCCGGCTGGGCCCGGTGCTGTACACGGGGACGATGGCCGCCGTCGTGCTCGGCGGCGCGTCCACCATCGGCGGCGTGCGGCTCGGCTACTCCTACGGCCTGTCGGGCGCCTGGATGGTGTTCGCCATCGGGCTCGGCCTGCTGGCGCTGAGCATCCTCTTCTCCGCCCGGATCGCCCGACTGCGGGTGTACACCGTGGCCGAGATGCTGTCGCTGCGCTACGGCGGGGCGGCGAGCGTGATCTCCGGCGTGGTCATGTGGGTCTACACCCTGATGCTGGCGGTGACTTCGACGATCGCCTACGCCAGCGTCTTCGACGTGCTGTTCGACGTGCCCCGCTGGGCGGCCGTGGTGATCGGCGGCACCATCGTGGTCGGCTACTCGGCGCTCGGAGGCATGTGGTCGATCACCCTCACCGACATGGTGCAGTTCGTGGTGAAGAGCATCGGGGTGCTGTTCCTGCTGCTGCCGGTCGCCGTCGTGAAGGCCGGCGGCCTCGCCCAGCTGAAGGCCGAACTGCCGTCCGGCTACTTCTCGTTCGGATCGATCGGCGGCGACACCATCTTCACCTACGTGCTGATCTACACCTTCGGCATGCTGATCGGCCAGGACATCTGGCAGCGGGTGTTCACCGCCCGCACCGACCGGGTGGCCACGTACGGCGGCACGGTGGCCGGCGCCTACTGCCTGGCGTACGCCGTCGCCGGCGCGGTGATCGGGATGGCCACCAAGGCGCTCTACCCCCAACTGGCCAGCCCCGACAGCGCGTTCGCGACCATCGTGAAGGACACGCTGCCGGCCGGGGTGCGCGGCCTGGTCCTGGCGGCGGCGCTGTCCGCGATGATGTCGACCGCGAGCGGCGCGCTGATCGCCTCCGCCACCGTGGCCAACAACGACATCTGGGCCCGGGTACGCACGCTCGTCGGCCGGGGAAGGCCCGGCACCGCGGCCACGGACCATGACGAGGTGCGGTCCAACCGGCTGGCGATCGTGGCCCTCGGCATCTTGTCGATCAGCGTCGCCTGCGTCCTGGACGACGTGATCTCGGCGCTCACCGTCGCGTACAACCTGTTGGTCGGCGGTCTGCTGGTGCCGATCCTGGGCGGGCTGGTCTGGCGGCGCGGCAACCTGCCGGGCGCGCTCGCCGCGATGGTCGCGGGCGGCGGCACCGTGATCGCGCTGATGGCCGCCAAGGGTGTCCTCGCCAACGAGCCGATCTACTTCGGCCTCGCCGTGAGCCTGGTCGCCTACCTGGCCGTCAGCCTGGCCACCCGCCCGACCGATGCCACCGTGCTGGAGCACTGGCGCGGCCGGCTCGCCGGGCAGGCCGAGACCCCGGCCGCTCCCGCCGCCACCGCCCCGGCCGCCGCACTCTGAGAGGAAGCCTCATGGGCCTGCCCGCCGCACCGACCGTCCCGACTGTCACGTCCGGACCGCCCACTGCGTCCGTACCGACCACCCCGCCCGCACCGGACGAGGCCCGGCTGCGCCGCGAACTCGCCGCCGTGTACCGGCTGGTCGCCCACTTCCGGATGACCGACCTGATCTTCACCCACATCTCGGTCCGCGTCCCCGGCCCCGAGCAGCACTTCCTGATCAACCCGTACGGCCTGCTGTTCGAGGAGATCACCGCCTCCGACCTGGTCAAGATCGACCTGGCCGGGAACCCGGTGGAGCCGACCCCCCATCCGGTCAACCCGGCGGGCTTCGTGATCCACAGCGCCGTCCACGCGGCCCGCCAGGACGCTCACTGCGTGCTGCACACGCACACCCGGGCGGGCTGCGCGGTCGCCGCCCAGCGGGACGGGCTGCTGCCCCTCAACCAGATCTCGATGGAATTCCACGACCGGGTCGGCTACCACGACTACGAGGGCGTCGCGCTCAACCTGGCCGAGCAGGAGCGACTGGTCGCCGACCTCGGCGGGCACCCGGCGCTGATCCTGCGCAACCACGGCCTGCTGACCGTCGGCCGCACACCGGGCGAGGCCTTCCTGCGGATGTACTACCTGGACAAGGCCTGCGAGATCCAGATCGCCGCCCAGGCCGGCGGCGGCCCGCTCGTCCTGCCGTCCCGCGAGACCGCCGAGCTCACCGCCCGCCAGCTGACCGGCCAGGAGCACGGCTCCGACCTCCAGGACGACCGGGCCGGCGAGCTGGCCTGGGCGGCCCTCCTGCGCCTCGCCGACCGGATCGCCCCCGACCACGCGAACTGACCCCGTCGACCCGGCGCAACGCCCGCGCGCCGACACCTCGACGCCTGACGCCGGCTCCCCGACAACGCCCCGACGACGCCCCGCCCGACGACTCCAGGAGCTGCCATGAGCACCGCCCCCGACCCCCACGCCCCCCACAGCCCCCTCGGCCCCACCGACTCCTCCCGGGTACCGCGCTACGCCGGGCCCGCCACCTTCGCCCGCCTGCCCCGGATCGACCAGGTCCCGCGCGCGGACGTCGCGGTCGTCGGCGTGCCCTTCGACACCGGCGTCTCCTACCGGCCCGGCGCCCGCTTCGGCGGCAACGCGATCCGCGAGGCCAGCCGGCTGCTGCGCCCCTACAACCCGGCCCAGGGCGCCTCGCCGTTCGCACTCGCCCAGGTCGCCGACGCCGGGGACATCGCCGCCAACCCGTTCGACATCCACGAGGCGGTCGAAACCGTCGAGGCAGCCGCCGGCGAACTGCTGGACACCGGCGCCCGGCTGATGACCCTCGGCGGCGACCACACCATCGCACTCCCGCTGCTACGCGCCGTGGCCCGCCGGCACGGGCCGGTCGCGCTGCTGCACTTCGACGCCCACCTGGACACCTGGGACACCTACTTCGGCGCCGAGTACACCCACGGCACACCGTTCCGCCGGGCCGTCGAGGAGGGAATCCTGGACACCTCCGCCCTCTCCCACGTCGGCACCCGCGGGCCGCTCTACGGCAAGCAGGACCTCACCGACGACGAGAAGCTCGGCTTCGGCATCGTCACCTCCGCCGACGTCATGCGGCGCGGCGTGGACGAGGTCGCCCAGCAGCTGCGCGAGCGGGTCGGCGACCGCCCCCTGTACATCTCCATCGACATCGACGTGCTCGACCCGGCGCACGCCCCCGGCACCGGCACCCCCGAGGCCGGCGGACTCACCTCGCGCGAACTGCTGGAGATCCTGCGCGGCCTGAGCGGCTGCCACCTGGTCTCCGCCGACGTGGTCGAGGTCGCACCCGCCTACGACCACGCCGAGATCACCGCCGTGGCCGCCTCGCACACCGCCTACGAGCTGACGACGCTGATGGCCCGCCAGATCGCGAGCGAACGGACGGAACCAGGCCCGCGAGCCGGCGCGGGCGACCGCACCGACGGACAACCGGACGGACAACCGGACGGCCACGCCGGCGCCCGTACCGACGCCCGCACGGAGTCCCACGACGCCACCGGCGAGGTGCGCGCATGACACACCTCCGCAACGGCGGCGACCTGGTGGTCGAGTCGCTCGCCACGCTCGGCGCCCGCTGCGTCTTCGGCCTGCCCGGCCAGCACGCCCTCGGCCTGTTCGACGCGCTGCGCCGCTCCGACCTGCGGTACGTGGGGTTGCGGGTGGAGAACAACGCCGGCTTCGCCGCCGACGGCTACGCCCGCACCGCCGGGACGGTGGCCCCGCTGTTCCTGTCCACCGGGCCCGGCGCGCTCACCTCGCTGGCCGCGCTCCAGGAGGCCGCCGCCGCCTCGGTGCCGGTGCTCGCCGTCTCCAGCCAGATCCCCTCGGCCGGACTGGGTGGGCGGCGGCGCGGCTATCTGCACGAACTCGTCGACCAGCAGGCCAGCTTCCGCGACGTGGTGAAGTCCGTGCACACCGCCCGCACCCCCGCGCAGATCCCCTCCGCGCTGGCCGCCGCCTGGGAGTCGGCGCTGAGCGCGCCGTACGGGCCGGTGTGGGTGGAGATCCCGCAGGACGTCCTGCTCGCGCCGGTGACCGTACCGCCGGTCACCGGGCTGCGCGCCGAACCCCGGCCGCCGATCCCCCGCCCGGAGCTGATCGCCGAGGCCGCGGTGCTGCTGGCCGAGGCCGAACGCCCGGTGATCCTGGCCGGAGGCGGTGTGGTCCGGGCCGCAGCCAGTGACGAACTGCTGCGGCTGGCCGAGCTGTTGCGGGCCCCGGTGGCCTGCACCTTCGGCGCCAAGGGGGCCTTCCCCTGGGAGCACCCGCTGTCGCTGCGGTCCTGGCTGGAGGACCGCCACACCACCGACCTGCTGGAGGACGCCGACGTCCTGCTCGTCGTCGGCTCCGGCCTGGGCGAACTGTCCAGCAACTACCACACCATGGCGCCGCGCGGCCGGATCGTCCAGATCGAGGCCGACGCGGGCAAGCTGGAGGCCAACCACCCGGCCTTCGGCATCCACGCCGACGCCCGCCTCGCCCTGGCCGCCCTCTCCGACTCGGTACCGGCCGCCGTACCGGACGGACGGGCCGAGGCGGTGGCCGCCGAACTGCTCAAGCGCGTCCAGGAGCGGATCGACGGCCAGGGGCTGGAACTCGAACAGGACTTGCTGGCATCCGTTCGCCACGCGCTACCGGACGACTCGCCGGTCTTCTTCGACATGACGATCCTCGGCTACTGGGCCTGGTCCGCCTTCGACGCCCGCCGCCCCGGGGCGATGCACTCCGCCCAGGGCGCCGGCGGCCTCGGCTACGGCTACCCCGCCGCACTGGGCGCCGCCGTGGCCACGGACGGCCGCCCGGTCCTCGCCGTCTCCGGCGACGGCGGCGCGATGTACTCGCTCGCCGAACTCGCCACCGCCCGCCAACTCGGCCTCAACGTCACCTGGTTGATCATCGACGACGGCGGTTACGGCATCCTGCGCGAGTACATGACGGGCGCCTTCGGCGAGGCCACCGCCACCGAACTGGCCCGCCCGGACTTCGTCCGTCTGGCCGAGTCCTTCGGCGTCCCGGCCGCCTTGACCACACCCGACGACCTCGCACGGGACCTGGCCGCCGCACTCGCGGCCCCGGGCCCCAACGTGCTGGTCCTGCCCACCCTGCTGCGGATGTTCGCGCCCACCCACCTGGACGGCTGAACCACGGAGGGAGCGCGACGGCCGGACCCCCGCCCCGCCCTGCGGTCCCCGCCGCCCGGCGCGCTCCCCCCATCTGCCCCACACCACCACGCCCCCGGACCGTCCGACGCCGTTCCGCCGGCCCTTGGATAGGCTGCCGCAATGGCCCTCGACTCCCCCCGGCTGCTGCGCGCCGACGCCGCCCGCAACGCGGAAAAGATCATCCGGGCTGCCCGGGAGGTCTTCACCGAACAAGGCCCCGACGCCCTCCTCGACGACGTGGCACGCCGGGCCGGCGTCGGAGCCGCCACGCTCTTCCGCCGCTTCCCCGACAAGGCCGCGCTGCTGCGGGCCGTACTGGACGAGCGCTTCGGCGAGAACGTCCGCCCCGTCATCCAGGCTGCCGCCCACGACCCCGACCCCGCCTCCGGACTGGCCCGCGTACTGGAAGCGGCACTGGAATCGGTGGCCGGCGACTACAACGTGCTGGCCGCCGCCCGCTCCGCCGGCGTCCTGACCCCGGCGACCGGGCAGGAGTTCTTCGCCGCCCTCGACGCCCTCCTGGCGCGCGGTCAGCACGCAGGTGTGATCCGCGCCGACCTCGTGCCCGACGACCTGCACCGCATCGTCGTCATGCTGGTCTCGGTGCTGTGGACGATGGAACCCCACGAGGACGGCTGGCGCCGGTACCTGGCCCTGGTCCTCGACGGCCTCACCCCCACCGGGGCCCGCCCGCTGCCCTGCCCCGCCCCCGCGCTGCACACCCGCGCACCCTGACGCCGAGGCGGGGGGGGGGGGGCGCCGCGGCGGGGGGGGGGGGCGCCCCCCCCCCCCCCGCCGGCCGCCGCGCGCGCCCGCCCCCCCCCCCCCCCCGCCCCGCGGCGCCCAGGCGC
>NZ_JBHWIO010000040.1:56833-60382 GCF_042732075.1 Kitasatospora sp. NPDC059812 | reverse complement strand
GTTTGTGGGGGGGGTGTGGGGGTCGTGTTTTGGTTAAACCCACCCCCCCCCCCCCCCCCCCGGGGGGGGGGGGGGCGCCCCGGGGGGGGGGGGGCCCCGGCCACCACCGGCCGCTAGCGCGCCGGATCAGCTCACCGGATACACCCGGATCGCCGAGGCCGGGCACATGGCGGCCGCCTGGCGGGCCAGTTCCGCCGCCCGTGCGCCGGGCTCGGCGGCGAGCACGACGACCTGCCCGGCCTCGTCCTGGTCGAACACCAGCGGCGCGGTCACCGCGCACTGCCCCGACGACACACACCGCGAGGTGTCCGCCTCCGCCCGCGCGACCGGCCGCTCGCGCGGCTGCTCCTCGCTCACCACAGGACCGGGACCTAGCTGAGGCCGCCCGCCAGCCGCTCGTCGTGGTCGCGCAGGCTCCGCGCGTCCACCGCCAGCCGCAGGTCGGGGAAGCGCCGGAACAGCGCGGTCAGCGCGACCTGCATCTCGGTGCGTGCCAGCACGTTGCCGATGCAGTAGTGGCCGCCGTGCCCGAAGGCCAGGTGCGCGTTGGGGGAACGCGACGGGTCGAAGGTGTCCGGCTCCTCGAACACCCGCCCGTCCCGGTTCGCGGCGTTGATCGCCACCAGCACCGCCTCGCCCCGCGCGATCGTGGTCCCCGCGACGGTGACGTCCTCGCGGGCGTAGCGGGTCAGGCCCAGGCCACCGGGCGAGGCCATCCGCAGGACCTCCTCCACGGTGGCGCGGGCCAGCGTCTCCGGGTCGGCGGCGAAGCGGTCCCGCCGGCCGGTGTCGCTCAGCAGGAACAGGACTCCCAGGTCGATCCGGGCCGACGTCGTCTCGTGGCCGGCGAACAGCAGCCCCACCGCCAGCCGGGTCATCTCCCCCTCGGTGAACGAGGGGTCCTCCGCCTGCACGGCCAGGATGTCGCTGATCACGTCCTGCCCCGGCTGCTTCCGCTTCTCCTCGGCGATGCCGGCCACGTACGCCTCGAACTCGGCCATGGCCGCGGCGCCGTCGGCCCCGCCGTACAGCGCGGCGATCCGCTCCGACCAGCCGCGCAGCAGGCCCCGGTCCGCGACCGGCACACCCAGCAGCTCGCAGATCACCATCACCGGCAACGGGAACGACAGGTGGTCGTGCAGGTTGACGGCGCGTTCCGGATCCCGCGCGCGCTCCTCCTCCATCGCGTCCAGGCGGGATCCGGCGAGCTGCCCGATCCTCTCGCCCAGCCGGCGCATCCGCGGAGCGCTGAACGCGGGCGCCAGCATCCGCCGCATCCGCGTGTGCTCGCGGTCCTCTTCCTCGGGCGTGGGGGCGGGGCGCGTGTGCAGCGCCGACTCCGAGATCCTGGGCGCGCCCTCGGAATCGGGGCGCAGCCGGGAGAAGCGGGTGTCGCTCAGAACCTCCCGGGCCTCCTCGTAGCGGGTCACCAGCCAGGCCGGGTCGCCGGCGGGTGTCGTCACCCGCGTGATCGGGCCTTCCTCGCGCAGGCGCGCGAACAGCGGCGCCAGGTCCAGGGCGTCGGGGCGCTCGAAGGGTAACTGCGGTGCGGGGGCGGTCATGGTGGTCTCCTCACCGGCCAAAGGCCACAAGAGCAGCGAACGCTTGGCAGAACCGCCCTCTCCTGCACGTCCAGGCCAGGGCGGACGAGCGGCGTCCCCGGCCAACAAGTGAGAGTCAGCTCTCTCTTCTCTCGGGAGCGTAACACCGTCGGCACGCACAGTCAGCCACTGGGCGAGATCGGCCCGTTCGGTGACGGAGCGGGCCCGGCTCTCGGGAGAGTCGAACGGAAATCGGCGACAGCGGGGGCCTTGATTCCGGTTCGGCGACGTTCCTGAAGCAGCGACCTGGGCGCGCAGACCGGCACCCTTCGCACCCGCATCCCGCTCACCGGCCGCATCCTCGCCGACGGCGACACGAGCGTCCGCTTCCGGATCACTGCCGCACACGACCCGGGCGCCACGCTCCAGCACCTGACCGTGCAGCATCCTCTACGCCGCCCCGCAGCCCGGCCGGGCGTGACCGCAGGCACCACCCCGCACGCGCACCCACCACACCCGCGCCGCGAAACGCGGGTCGGACACCACCCCGGCCCAGGTGGGCTCAGCCTCGCGACCTCGCACAAGCCGGACGGAAAGCGCCGGTGGCGCCACCCGGCGTGCACGCCGCCGCGGGACTCGCAGTCCTTGGTGCGGCACGCGGCGGAGCCGCTCCGCCGCCGGCCCCGCGACCGGCCCGGCGGTCACCCCGCCGACGCACCGCCGGCCGCGCCGGCCACGTCGAGCGGGAGCCGCTCCGGCCCACCGGAGCAGGGTGCACCGCCGTTCAGGTGCGTGGCCGCCCACCGCCCCAGCTCGGCCAACGCGGGCTCCAACGCGTTGCCCGCTTCGGTCAGCCGGTAGGAGACCCGCAGCGGAGGGCCGGCGTCCACCTCTCGCAGGATCAGGCCGGCCTCGCCGAGTTCGGTGAGCCGCTCCGAGAGCATGCGCTCGCTGATGCCCGGGATGGCCCGCCGAAGATCGGCGAAGTACACGGGCCCCGGGATCAGGGTGACGACGATCAGGCCCGTCCACCGCTTGCCGAAGAGCTGGAAGACGCGCGCAATGCCCTCGTCGGCCTTCCTGCATGCCTGCTCGCCGTGATTCGCCATGCCACCAGGGTAGCCCTCGACCTACGTAGCTTTAGAAAAGTAAGTGGCTATGTTATTACTAGCTACGTAAGAAACCTCAGCCCCTAGCTCTGGAGCCCTCCATGGCCACCCTGCTGCACCTCGACTCCTCCGCCCTGCCCCACGGCTCCGCCTCCCGCGAGGTCACGGCCACCTTCCGCAAGGCATGGGAGGAGCAGCACCCCGAGGGCACGGTCGTCTACCGCGACCTCGCGGCCGAGCCGCTGCCGCACCTCACCGCTGCCGGCATCACGGCCGCCTTCGCCGACCCGGCCGACCACACGGACGAGCAGAAGGCCGCTTTCGCCCTGCGCACCGAGCTGGCCGCGGAGCTGGAGAACGCGGACGCGGTGCTCATCGGCGCCCCCATGTACAACTTCACGATCCCCTCCAGCCTCAAGGCATGGCTGGACCACGTGATCATCATGGGCCGCACCGGCGGCGAGAACTCCTCCGTCGCGGGCAAGCCCGTCACCGTCGTCGCCAGCCGCGGCGGCTCCTACGCGCCCGGCACCCCGCGCGAGGACTTCGAGTTCGCGGCCAACTACCTGGAGAAGGCGCTGACCGGCCTGCTCGGCCTCAAGGTCGACGGCATCACGCCCGAACTGACCCTGGCCCGCACCGTCCCCGCGATGGCCGACCTGGTCGACCTGTCGGACGCCTCCCGCGCCCAGGCCCACGAGCAGGCCGCTGCCAAGGCCAAGGCCCTCGCCGCCGGCCTCTCCGCCTGACCAGCACCTGCGGACCGCACACCGGCACGGCGCGGACCGAACCCGGCCCGCACCACCGCCGCCGCCGCCGCTGATGTCGTGGGGGGGGGGGGGGGGGGGGCGCCCCCCCCCCCCCCGCCCCCCCCCCCCCCCGCCCCCCCCCCCCCCCCC
>NZ_JBHWIO010000040.1:44085-56825 GCF_042732075.1 Kitasatospora sp. NPDC059812 | reverse complement strand
TTTTTTTTTTTCACTCTCGGGGGGCGGGGGCGCCCCCCCCCCGCGCCCCCCCCCGGGGGGGGGCGGGGTGGTGGGGGGGGGGGGGGGGGGGGGCGCCCCCCCCCCCCCCCCCACGGACGCCCCCGAATTCAGGCCCCGCCACGCCACCACCGGGCGGAAGCAAGCGCGCGACTCACCAGCCCGCGACGCCACACCCCACCCAAGCGCCACTGCCTGCCCCAAACGCCACTGCCTGCCCCACCGCGAAAGACGGTCGCCATGACCCGCCGCACCACCGACCCCACCCAGCCGTCCACCAGGCTGTCCGACCTCAGCACCGGCCCCTGGGTCCTGGACCCGGCCACGTCATCAGTGGAGATCAAGCACAAGTCGATGTGGGGACTGGCCACGATCAGGGCCGCCTTCACCAAGCTCAGCGGCGAAGGCGAGATCAGCCCCGACGGCTCCGCGCACGGCACACTGACCGTCGAGGCCGCGTCGATCCTCAGCAAGCAGGCCAAACTCGACACCCACCTGCGCTCCGCGGACTTCTTCGACGTCGACAGGTATCCGACGTTCACCTTCACCGCCACCCGCGTCGTCGCCGACAGCGCCGGAACCGCCAAGGTCACCGGCAGCCTCACCGTGCTCGGCACCACCCGCCCGCTCACCTTCACCGCCCGCGCCACCGCCGCCGGCCCGCACGAGGTGACCCTCAGCGGCGAGATCACCGTCGACCGCAACGACTTCGGCATGAACTGGAACAGAGCCGCAATGATCAAGGGCCTCACCACCGTCACCCTCACCACCCGCTTCACCCACCGCTGACCCACCGGTCCCCGCCCCCCGACCCGGCCCCGTACCGGGGCGGGCCCTGGAAGCGGAGCTGACGAGGTTGATCCGCAGGTTCCGCGGCACCTCACCGGCCGCGTTGCGTGGACGTACGCGACTTCGTCCTGTGGCTGCGGACGTGCCACAACCCGGCGCGGGACCGGCGCCGACCGGATGCGCCCGTGCCGGGATCGCTGAACGCGCCACCGGCAAGCCGTACCTGAGGTCGGGCTACGCCCCGGCCACCGTCAACCACGCGGTGTCGGTGCTGGCGGCGTTCTACGACCACCATCTGCAGACCGGGCAGGGTCCCGTCGTCTCCCCGGTGCCGCCGCAGTCCCGTGAGTACCTCACGTCCGTCGCGACGGGCTCCTGGGCCAGCGCGCCGGCCCAGGAGCGGCGGTCTACCGGGATGCGGCGGGATACGCGGCGGTCGCGCGGATTTCGACGAGGAGTCCCGGGCTGGCGAGGCCGCTGACCCCGATGATCGTCCAGGTCGGGTAGGGCGCTTCGACGAGGCGCTGCTTGGCCTCTATGAAGCCGGGCAAGTGCCGGCGGATGTCGACGTGGTAGCTGGTGACGTCGACGAGGGCGGACGGGTCGAGGTTCTCCAGTCGAAGGATCTCTTCGATCTTCCGGATGGCGATCTCGGTCTGCTCTTCGATGGTGTCCGGGATGGTTCCGTCGGCGCGGCGACCGATCGTTCCGGCGATGAACAGGAGGCCGTGCGCACGGACCGCGGCGGAATAGCCGAAGCTCGCGAAGGCGCTGGTGGTTTGCCCGAAGACCGGGTTGTCCTCGGGGATCGCGACGGTGTGGACGGTCATTGCGGTGCTTCCTTTTCTTTGATGACGCGGTCGTGTTCTTCGGTGACGCGGCCGTGGAGTCCGTGGAGTCAGTTGCCCCAGCGGGACGAACGGCAGGCGTGCTCCAGCCGGGTCCGGCCGAAGGTCTCGCGTTCACGGAGGAATTCGCCGGGGATCGTGTACCGGGGTGCGTTCTTCGGGTCTTTCGCGGCCTGCGCGACGATCGCGTCGGTGAGTGAGCGGATCATGTCCAGCCGTGGATAGGCGGCGTGCACGGCGTCGGCCTGCTCGTCGGTGACGGCGTCGATGTGGGCGGCGCCGATCGGGCCACCGAAGTCGAGTGCGACGCCCTCGCGGACGAGCACGCACAGCGTGCCGCGGCGTTCTGCGATACCCGGGGAGGTGTGGAGGGCGATGGCCTGCCAGACCTGGTCGGCATCGATTGCCGGTAATCCGCGGTCGGTGAGGAATGAGGCGGCCCGGTCGGCGCCTTCGACCTCGAACCGTTGGTTGTGCGGGCCGTCCGACGCCACGCCGAGGTCGTGCATCGCGCACGCGGCGAACAACAGGTCGTCCTGGTAGTCGTGGCCGACGACCAGGCCGAGGCGGCCGGCAACCAGCCGGGCGAACAGGTAGCTGCGGATGCTGTGGTTGAAGACGGACGGCGTTTCCACCGGTCGGATGAGGTTCATGACGGCGTCGGCAAGCGGTGTGCCGGGCAGCGTGATCAGGTCGGCGGCCGCCTCGTGGGTGGGTCCGGTCATGTCTTCAGCCTGGCCGTGACCGCCCTGACCTGGTGAGAGGCAAAATTTCCTTACTTCGCTAGAATCCTGCCATGGCAGTGCATCGAGTCGCGGTCCTGGCGCTGGACGGGGTCACCCCTCTCGACCTGGCGATCCCGACGCAGATCTTCACCACCCGGCCGGAAACCCCCTACGAGATGACCCTGTGCGCGTTGCAGCCGAAGGTGGCCACCAGCGCGGGTTTCGCCCTGGTCGCCGACGACGGCCTGGAGCGGGTGAGCACCGCCGACACCGTGATCGTGCCGGGATTCGACCTGATCCTCCCGTTGCCGGACGCCGTGCTCGAGACACTGGCCGGAGCCCGCGACCGAGGCAAGCGCGTGGTGTCGATCTGCACGGGCGCCTTCGCGCTGGCCGCGGCGGGCGTCCTGGACGGGCTGCACGCCACGACCCACTGGAAGCACATCGACGAGTTCGAGCGGAGCTTCCCGGCCGTCTCGGTCGACCGCGACGTGCTCTACGTCGACGAGGGCGACGTGCTCACCTCGGCCGGGGTGTGCTGCGGCATCGACCTGTGCCTGCATATCGTGCGCCGCGACCTGGGCGCGGAGATGGCCAACCAGATCGCCCGCGGTCTGGTCGCCGCCCCGCACCGAGACGGTGGGCAGGCCCAGTACGTGCCGGCTCCCGTCGCGGTGGCCGGCGAGGCGTCGCTATCCGGTACCCGTGGATGGGCCCTGCAGCGGCTCGGCGAGCCGCTCTCGCTGCGCGTGCTCGCCCGGCACGCGGGCCTCTCGCAGCGCACCTTCATGCGCCGGTTCACCGAGGAGACGGGCACGACCCCGTTGCAGTGGATGCTCAACGCCCGGCTGGGCAGGGCGCGGGAGCTGCTGGAATCCACGGACCGCTCGGTGGAGCAGGTGGCGCGGGACTGCGGGCTGGGCACGGCAGCCAACCTGCGGCTGCACTTCCGGCGCGCACTGGACACCACCCCCACCGCCTACCGCCGCACCTTCACACGCTCGACGTCCCGCAGTCCGGCCTGTTCACCAGCGGTCACGCCCTCGGCCTGAGAACGGCCACCACGACACTGAGAGTCCTTGCCGGGGCGAGATGCCGTCCGGCCACCGGTGGCCGGACGGCTGTCCCGGACTCCGGGAGATCCGGGGCGGGCCCGCCGGACCGCCCGGGGGCATGGTCGCGTACGCTCGCCCGGGTGCCGCGAAGGTGTGGGGCGGCGGCCGGGTCGCCGGGCACGGCCGGACCGGCAGGCAGGGGTGGGTGTTGTCGGATCGTGCGCGGGCCGAATCGGTCCTCAAGGACGCGGCTGCCACCTGTGGCGCACACCTGCGGCGCTGGGTCGGGCAGTTGGACGGCGCGGTCGGCCAGGTGGCGGCCTACCAGTTCGGATGGACCAACGACGGATCCCGGGACCGGCGGCACGGCGGCAAGAACGTTCGAGCGGCCCTGGCACTGGGCTGCGCCCGGGCGGTGGGAGGAGACCCGGAGCGGGCGGTGCCCGCCGCCGTGGCGGTGGAGATGGTGCACAACCTGTCGTTGCTGTACGACGACGTCCTGGACGGCGATGCGCTCCGTCGCCACCGGGCCGCCGCCTGGGAGGTGTTCGGGCCGGGCGCGGCGACCCGGTCGGCCGACGCGCTGCTGATGCTGGCGTTCGAGGTGCTCGCAGGCCCCGACGGCGAAGCCGTCGCCGGCGAGGCGTCGGCGGCCCTGCTGGACACGCTCATCCAGCTCGCGGTGGGTGAGAGCCTGGACGTGCTGTTCGAGGCCGCGCCCCGCATCGAGCTGTCCGAGTGCCTGGAGATGGTGTCGGGCAAGACGGCGTCGCTGATCTCCTGCGCCTGCCGGCTGGGCGCCCTCCACGGCGGCGGCGGGCTGGCGCAGGTCGAGACCCTGGCCGCGTTCGGACACGACCTGGGCATGGCGTTCCAGCTGGTGGACGACCTGCTGGGGATCTGGGGCGACGAAGCGGTCACGGGCAAACCGGTGTTCGCGGACCTGCGGGCACGCAAGCTCTCGGTGCCGGTGGTGGCCGCGATGGCCTCGAACACCGCGGCGGGCGACGAACTGGCCCGCCGCTACGCGCTGTCGGCCGGCCCCGGCCGGGCCGGGGAGGCGGAGCTGGCCCGGCTGGTGGAGGAGGCCGGCGGCCGGCGCTGGACGGTGGAGCGCGCCGCCGAGCACGCGGACGGGGCCCGGCGCCGTCTGCGGAGCCTCGCCGACGGCCCCGGTGCGGTGCCAGGTGCCGTCGCCGACCTCGACGCGCTCTGCGAACTGGTCGTCAACCGGTCGTACTGAGCCGGTCGCCCCCGGCGCGGGAGGACCAGGGCGCCGGGGTGTCGAGGATGTGCGCACGGCCCTGCCGGTAGAGCGCGGCGTCCACCTCCTTCAGGCGGCACAGTTCCTGCGGCTCGTACAGGGCGTGGACCACGGCCGGCTCGGCGCCGTGCCCGGCGGCCTCCAGCAGCGCGTTCGCCGCCGCCCGGCCGCTCTGGTTCGCGCCCTCCATGGTGGCCAGGTTCACCGGGCAGCGGACGAAGTCCCCGGCCATGAACAGGTTGACCGCAGCCGTCCCCGCCCGCGGGCGCAGCGCCCAGGAGCCGGTGGTGTTGATCAGCAGGGCCTCGTCGTTGGTCGCGGGACCGGGGCCGTCGAGGTTCTTGACGGCCGGGTCCAGGTGCCAGGAGTGGAGCAGGCCGTCGTGGAGGGTCCGGCGGCGGCCGTCGTCGAGGGCGTCGGCGAGCTGGGCCCAGACCTCGGCGACGACCTCGGCCCGGGTGCAGTCGCGGGCCGGCTTGCCGTAGAGGATGCCGGGGGTGTCCCAGGAGGAGATGTCGACCGACAGGCAGTCGGCCACCGTCCCGTCGCCGTAGGTGGCGCGGAAGTCGGTGTCCCAGAACTGCGCCTGGCTGATGGAGGTCAGGGCCCACGGGGAGTCCTGGTAGATGACGTGGCCGCGGGTGATCGGGGTGGGCTCGGTGAGGTAGAACTGCAGGCCGACCATCCAGTCGGTGCGCAGGTGCGCCGTCTTCTTCAGCTCCGGGTCCGCCTCGGCCAGGCCGCGCTCCAGCAGCGTCCCGATCCGGTCGACCGGGAGCGCGCACACGTACCAGTCGGCGGCCGCCTCCCGCCGCCGGCCGCCCGGGCCGCGCAGGACGGCGCCGACGACGGCGCGGCCCCGCACCGTCAGGCGCTCCACCTGCCAACCGAGTTCGAGCCGCACCCCCAGCCGCTCCAGGTGCCGCACCCAGGGGTCGATCCAGGCGGTGCTGGTCGGGGCGTTCAGGACCCGGTCGGCGGCCTGGGCCTCGCCCCGGCCGAGGAAGCCGTAGCCGAAGGCCTCCAGGAACCCCCCGACGGTGTGCGCGCTGCACACCTCCGCCCTGGCCGCCACGACCGTACGGGTCGCCCCGACGACGCACACCTTCCGGTACTCCTCGGAGGCGCCGTCGGCGGCGGTGAAGTCCCACCACGACATCTGCTCCCACTGCCCCAGCCGCCGCTGCGTGCTGCTGGTCATGTAGACCAGCAACCGGTTGGCGAAGTACAGCAGTTCCTCGTTCAGCTCCCCCTCGGCGCCCAGCTTCATGCCCCGGGCCTTCAGGATCTGCAGGGGCGTCCTCGGACCGGCGGCCAGGGACACGTCGACGACCGTCTCCCCGATCCTCCCCGACCGGGCGGACAGCATCTGCGGCGCCTCCCGCAGGTTGCCCTCCACGCCCGAGGGCGAGCCCGGGAGGGGGATCCGCCGCATCGTGTCCGGCAGGCTCCGGTAGAAGCCGGGGAAGAACCGGAACCCGTGCTCGCTGGGCAGGTCGAGCCGCCCGCCGGTACCCGTGCCGGGAACCGAGGCACTCCGGGCCTTCCCGCCCCACCCGGAGGGCTCCACCACGGTCACCTCGAAGCCGCGCTCCGCCAGCTCCATGGCCGCCGTCAGCCCGGCCACCCCGCCGCCCAACACCGTGACCGTCCGGCCCGAACTCCCCGACACCGCACGCCCCTTCCCGGCCCACGGCCGCTCACCCGTCCCACCCGATCCGTACGGGAACGATAGAGCAGGTCGTGGCCGTCACCCCGGCGGGGCCCTCCCCGCGACCCCCGGCACCCCGCGGCCGCGTCTTCAGGCGCCGACCGAGCACGGGGAGTGTCCGGCACGGCAGAAAGAGGCCCAGCCTCGCCTCTTCCTGCCGTTCACACGAACAGCGGGTCGGCCGGCTACGGCCACGGGTAGCCCACTTGCTCTGGCCGGTAGCCTCCGCAGAGCTCGGCGGTGGCACGGGGATCGCCTGCGGTCAGCTGCGCTTCAAGGTGCTCGGCCTGGTCCGACGGGTCGTCCGCGGAGATCGGGAGGGTCATCAGGAACTGGGCCCAAGGCAGATCCGTCTCGTCCCGGCCAGGGGGATGCCTCAGGACGACGTCGATCCGATCGGGTTCCCCGCGGAAGGCCCAGACCGCCTCCACCTCGCACTCCCACCTGGCGAGCCAGTCCTCGCGTCCCCTCAGCCCCGCCTCCAGCAGTGTCGCGACCACCGCCGCCGGCCACTCCCAGCCGCGGTCCTCCTCGGCTCGCAGGACCTCGGCCTCGTACTGATCCGCGGCGAACCGAAACTCCGGCAGGTCGAAGCCCCGCTCGACCGGGTCGCGCCAGCCCCCCCAGACGACATGCTCCTCGTCGCGCGTGACCGTCACGTACAGAGCGCTGCAGCACCGCTCAAAGCCGCACCCGGATCGAGCGAGCCGAACCTCGTGGGGAGTTCCGGTGGCATGCAACGGCCCGCCCCGACCCAGGAGATACCGGGGGCCTGATCCCACGAACTGGAGGCCGCCCGATTCCCTGCTACGCAGGGACAGGTCGGCCAGGAGATCCCGGCCACTGACGAACGGGCGGACCTCCACGCCGCCCTCGCCGGGCGGTAGGCAGACGATGCTCAGACTGAGAAGATCCGGTTCCATGGCCACCGGCAAAGGATCGCGGAGCCGGCCGCAGCTGTCATGTGAATTTGCGTGGCCTCCGCTCCTGGCAGCCGCCGGCCCCCGCCTGTAGCGTCGCCGCATGACCGACGAGACCACGGCCAGGGCAGGCAGAGAGTTCTACACGTTCGACGGCCGGATCCTGGAGGTCTTCGGCAGCTGTCCGAAGCGATTCCACATCCAGAACATGGACCTGCGGGTCACGGGCCCCGACCGGAAGGGGAGGCGGACCGTCGAGATCGTCGCCGGCCCGCCCGAAGCCCCGGCGACGCAGCACACGTGGCACCACTCGGCCGAGGAATGGCAGCGGGCGCAAGGCCTGGAAGCCCTGCTGGAAGCGGTACGGGCGGGTATCGCGGCGGCCCGGGAGCACGGAGCCTGAGGGTTTTCCGCAACCGTGGTCGAGGACGGCCGCCGCAGCACTGTCAGGGGAACGGAGGCCGTCGCCCGCAGGGACGCCGGATGCGCCGTCACCGAGTGGGGCCCTCGGAATGCTGCGACGGCGTCCCCACCGCGCCTCACCGGTCAGCGTCCGGCCGGGGCGGCTTGCGCGATGGGCCAGCGGGGTCCTTGCGGGCCGCCCTGCCATGCCCACTGCTCATCAGGGGTGACGGTGATCCCGTAGTCGTATCGGTCCGGTCGGCCGAGTTCCTCCCACCGGGTCCAGGCGGCGACCAGCTCGTCCCCGATGCGGCGTGGTCCGCCCTGGAGAAGCAGCGGCGCCTCGCCGTCGCCGCGCGCGGTCACCGTGGCCCATGACCGGGTGCCGTCGTGGATCCAGGCGTTGAGGCCGTCGTCGTCCCGGGCGGTGAGCAGCACGGCGTCCGGGACGGCCACCCGCAGGGCGAACCGCAGGTCCCAGTCGTCCAGCAGCTGTGGGTCGCGGTCCAGGGCCTGGCGGGCCTCGGGTGCGGTGTCGCCGCGCACCTGCGCGAAGGCGGCGCTGCCGGTGCTCGGCTGCGCCGGGCCGTGCCGGTCGCCCATGAACTGGGCCAGGCCCTGGACCCATCCTGTGGCGGACCGTCCGTCGTCGGCCACGGTCAGGGCGACGTGGCCCAGCCGTCCCCAGGGATAGACGAGCCGTCCGCCCGGCCGTACCGCCGCCACCCAGGACCAGGGGACGGTCTCCACGGCGTAGGTGGCGTGGAGCCGGTCGACCGGGCCGGCGCCGGGCGGGCCGCTGCGGGTGGCGTTGCCCAGGGTGACCTCGGCGTCGAGTCCGGCGGCCGCGAGGCGGGTGCGCGCGAAGTCGGCCAGGTGCCCGTCCACCTCGGTGGTCACGACCTGGCCGGGCCCGGCCCGCCAGGCGGCCAGCGCCGCCGTCCAGCCCTGGCCGGTGCCGACGTCCCACACCCGGTGTCCCGGCTCCACTCCGAGGCTGTCCAGCATGTCCGCCACCACCGAGGGCGCGGACAGCGACGAGGACGGCCGGCCGCCGTCGAGCTGGGTGACGGCCGCGGAGTAGATCCCGGAGTACAGCTCGGCCGCCCAACCCTCCGGATCCGCCGAGCGGTCGAGCGGCACGTACGCCCGGTTGTCCCACCGCCACAGCCGGTCCGGCGCGAACGCGTCGCGCGGCAGCGCGGTGAAGGCGCCACGCAGCCACGGCGAAGCGGCCGGCCACGCACCGCACCGCTCCATCTCCGCGTCCAGGCGCGCCCGGCGCCCGGCCAAATCCTCGTCAGCCACCGTTCGGCTTGCGGTGCTTGCCGTCGGACGGCGGGGCCGGGGGGACCTCGCCGTCGGCGTTGTTGGGAGGCGGCGTGCCCTTCTGAGGATCCGGCGGCGGCTTCTCGTGCTCACCCATCGTCACTTCCCCTTCGGTCGTGTGCCGGACACGGTCGGCCGCCCATCCTCGCGCACTCCCACGCCACGCGGTAGACGGCGTGCAGGAGCGCCCATGGGGCGCGCACGGCGACTCCCGCGCCAACGGGTCTTGGGTTCCAGCTGTCTCTGCAACACCTTTGGGGGCCCGGCTCGACCGGCGGCGGCCCCTCAGCCTCACCGCTCTCCACCCCAAAGGCCAATGGGCCACCGTCGGCCGTGGTTGCGCTTGGATGCGGCGGTGACCTGGCCTTCGAGGGTCTTCTCCCGGGAACGGCGCACCCCCGACGGAAGAAAGGTTAACCAAATGCTTGACTATTCGCTGCCGCCATCGAACAGTTAGGCACATGCTTAACCAATCTGGTTCGTTGGACCGGGTGTTCCAAGCACTGGCGGACACGACTCGCCGGGACATCGTCGAACGGTTGATCCGCGGGCCTGCCTCGGTCAGTGAGCTGGCCCAGCCGCTGGCCATGTCGCTGCCAGCGGTGATGCAGCACCTACAGGTACTGGAGGCGTGCGGACTGGTCCGGTCCGAGAAAGCCGGAAGGGTACGCACCTGCCACCTCGAGCCGGCTGTGCTGCGAATGGCCGAGGACTGGATCGCTGCGCAGCGCACTGCCTGGGAACACCGCCTCGATCGCCTCGGCGACTACCTGACCGAACACTGCGACAGCCCGGATCAAGGGAGCACACAATGACCGATCACCTGGTCACACATGCCACGTTCACCCTCGAACGCCTCTACGCGGCCTCACCCAGCAAAGTGTTCGCCGCGTGGGCCGCCCCCGAAGCAAAGGCCCGCTGGTTCGCCGGCCTCGACGCCGAGCACGAGCTCGATTTCCGCGTCGGTGGGCGGGAGGTCAACCGCGGCCGCTCCGGCGGTGGGCCCGTGCTGACTTTCGAGTCCTGGTACCGCGACATCGTCCAGGACGAGCGGATCGTCTACACCTCCACTCTGTCCGAGGGGCAAGACCTTGCGACAGTGTCGCTGACGACGGTGGAGTTCCTCCCCGAGGGTGGTGGCACCCGGCTGCTGCTCACCGAGCAGAGCACCTTCCTCGACGGCCGCGAAGAACCGAGCTGGCGGGAGCAGGGCACCGGCAGGTGGCTTGACGCGCTCGCCACCGAGCTGCTGCGAAGCATCCAGCAACAGCGATGACCACGAGCAACCGTTCGCGGACTCGCCGTTGGCAGGTGCTGGCGCTGCTGGGCACGGCGTTCTTCATGACGATTCTGGACGGCACCAGCCTGCTCGCCGCCCTGCCCGCGATCGAAGGCCACCTTCGCCTGCACGGTCCTGCCATCCAATGGACCGTGACGGCCTACGCGCTGGCCTTCAGCGGACTGCTGTTGTTATGCGGCCGCGCTGCGGATCTTCTGGGCCGTCGGCGTGTGTTCATCGCCGGGATGGTGCTGCGGGTCGTGGCCTCGCTGGCGTGCGGGCTCGCTCCGTCCATCCACACCCTGGTGGCCGCCCGGGCGGTGCAGGGCGTCTCGGCCGCGATCATCGCTCCGGCCGCGTTGTCGATGGTCATGAACACATTCCCCGAAGGGATCGAGCGGAACAAGGCGCTGGGTATCTGGGGCGGCCTCGGCGGGTTCGGCGCCACCGCCGGTCTACTACTGGGCGGCATCATCACCGATACCTTCGGCTGGCAGTGGGTGTTCTGGGTCAACGTCCCGGTCGGGACCCTCGTGCTGGTGCTCGCCCCCGCCACGCTGCGCGAGAGCCGGGACCGCGCACGCTCCCGTTCCTTCGATGTCCCTGGTGCGCTGACCATCGCCCCAGCACTCGTTCTGCTCGTGTACGTGATCGCCCGGGTGCCGACATCCGGGTGGGCGAACGGACAGAGCATCGGGCTACTGGCCGCCGTGGCCGTGCTGGTCTGGATGTTCATCCTGATAGAGAAGCGATCGGCGGCCCCGCTCGTTTCCTTTCAGTCGCTGCGCTCTCGCATGCTGATCGGTGGCAACCTCCTCCTGCTCATCGCCGGCATGACCGTCGACGGCATGCTCGTCACCCTCACCTCTTTCGTGCAGCAGGTGCTCGGCTGGCCGGCGGCGCGGTTCGGGCTGGCGGCCGCGATGATGACCGTCACCGCGGCCGCAGGCGCACTGCTGAGCCAACGGATCGTGCGCAGGCTCGGCCTGGGGCGGGTAGCTGCCGCCGGGACCGTCCTGCTCGGGTGTGGCTGCCTGCTGCTCACCCGTATACCGGCCGGTGGCCCGATGAGTCTTCTGCCGGCGGCCCTGTTTTTGTTCGGGGCGGGAATGGGCGCCGTCACGGTATGCGCACAGATCGCCGCGCTGACCGGCGTCACCGAAAAGGACTCAGGCCTGGCCGCCGGCCTCGCCGACACCTCCTTCGCCGTCGGCACCGCCGTCGGCACCGCCATCTGCACCAGCGTCGCCGCCGCCCGCACGTCCGCGATCGGCGGTCCGACACCGGTCGCACTCACCACCGGGCAGCATGCCGCGTTCGGGGCAGCCGGCGTCTTCGCCGCTCTCGCCTTGATCACCGCGTTGACGCTCCTCAGCAAGCGATCCGGCCTGTCCCGCAGCGTGTCGGCAGACGCAGGCGAGAACGTATCTACCCGGGCACCGTCAACCTCACCTTGATCTACGGGGACACCCCCTGGCTCCCTCCTGGCGTGATTCCTGTTCCGCATTCCATGGAGGGCCGGACCCGAATCCGGCGGCAAGGCCCCGGCCTCACCCGCGAACCCCTGCGCCGAGGTCCTCGGTGTCACTGCGGGTGCGAACGGCACCCGGCTCCGACGTCGTGGCCCTCGACGCGCAGCTGGGCGACGGCGGCGGCGACGTAGCGTGTCGTCCACAGGACCACCGCGTTCAAAACCACTCCCATTGACATCCTCCCTGCCCTAAAGGACGGGGATTCCTAGCTCACTTCGCCTGGCCGCTTGTGCGTCTGGCGGCGACAGGTGTGGTCGACCGGGTCGACGACGGCGAGCAGGTGCAAGGTCTTGGCGATGACGCCTGGGGCATTGCGCTGGGGCCATTGCCGTTGGTACGGCTTCCCGGACCCGCTCGGGGGTTCGAGCCCGGGAAGCCTCCCTCCACGGTGCCGGTAGCGGCCGCTGACAGCGCGCGGGGCTACGCCATGGCGTCGACGGCCGCTGGGGTGGTCTGTTCCGGCGGCGAGGGCTCGGCTGCGCCGGTGGGTCCGCGCAGCGGGGAGGGAGGGAGCGGGAGGCGGGCACCGCCCCGAAGACGACACCCAACTGGAACGGCTGGTCCGCGAGGCGATGTGGCGCAAGTGGCCCGGGCACAAGATCAACCACCCCGACTTCGTCCGGCCCGACCGGCCCTGGCCAAGGTCCGCTTCACCACCAAGGGCACGGGCGTCACCGTCAAGGCCGACGAGGCCGGAAACCTCACCGCCCGTCGACATCGAGTCCTCGGTGGCGCAGCTGCGCAGATCAACTGACCGGATGAGGCTGGTCGGATCGAAACCTTGCAGAACGTGTCCGGGGCCCGCGGGGGCGGGGGGGGCGGGGCCCGTGTGGGGGGGGGGGGTGGGTGGGGGGGTTGGGGGGGGGGC
>NZ_JBHWIO010000040.1:9389-44075 GCF_042732075.1 Kitasatospora sp. NPDC059812 | reverse complement strand
CCAGGCGCCCCACAAAACCTCCCGCGTGGAGGCGGGTCGCTAGCAAACCTTCAAACAGGGCCCGGCCCCCACGGGCCTCGTCGGGGCCGGACACGTTCTGGGCAGGTCGGGTGGATCGGCTGTTGGAGGGGTGCCCGCTCGGGGTCCGGTTGTGGGGTTCTGGGGGTGTTGCGGTTGACCCGTCGGCGCGGTGTCTCCTTCCGCCCGGGTCGCGCCCGTTGCGACCTAGCCGGTGTGGAGGGCGAGGGTTGGGGAGAGTCGGGAGGCGCGGACGGCCGGGTAGAGGCCTGCGACCGTGCCGATGAGCAGGGTGGCGGCGAAGCCTCCGGTGACGGCCCACAGGGGGACCACCCAGGGCAGGCCGCCCGCGGCGGCGAAGGCGTAGGTGGCGGCCGCGCCGAGGGCCACGCCGGCCAGCCCGCCCAGTCCGGAGAGCAGGAGGGACTCCGTCACGAACTGGAGGCGGATCTGGCCCCTGGTGGCGCCCAGGGAGCGGCGCAGTCCGATCTCGTGGCGCCTCTCCAGCACTGAGATGATCATCGTGTTGGCGACTCCGACGCCGCCGACCAGGAGCGCCACCCCGCCCAGCCCGAGCAGGAGGTCGGTGAAGGCCCCCTCGGTGGCGGCCTTGGCCTGGAGCGCCGAGGAGGGGTCGGTGACCTGCACGTTGTGCGGGTTCTGCGGGTCGACGGTGCGGGGGATCAGTGCGCGGACCGCGCTGACCGTCTGGTCCGTCGACCGTTCGTAGATCTGGGTCGGGTGGCCGTCGAAGCCCAGCAGCGTGCCGGCGCCGTCCCAGCCGATCAGGGCGGCCCGTTCGATCTCGGGGGCCAGCGGCAGCGGGTCGAGGATGCCGATGACGGTGAAGTACTGGCCGCCGATGTGGACTTGCTGGCCTGGGGCGGTGATGCCCAGGCGCTGGGCCGCGACGTGTCCGAGGACCGTCGAGGGGTAGCGTCCGTTGGCCTCGTTGAGCCAGGTGCCCGAGCCGACCGCGCCGCGCACGACGTCCAGCAGCCCTTCGGTGGCGGCCTTCACGGTGATGCCGCCGGTTTCGTCGTTGGGGATCTTCTCACTGCGTCTGACGGACTGCGCCAGGTCCCCGGTCGCGCCGACCTGCTCGACCCCGGGGACGCGGCCCAGCATGCCGGTCGACTCCTCGGGCAGCTTCACCTTCTCGCCGAACAGCCCCTGGCCAGGGGAGGCTACCAGCATATTGGTGCCCAACTGGTCGAGTTGCCGCAGGAGTTGGGCCTTGCTGGAGGAGGAGATGCCGACCACCGCGATCATGGTGGCGATGCCGATGGCGATGCCCAGCGCGGACAGCACCACCCGCAGCGGCCGGGTGCGCAGGCCGGCCGAGCCGACGTGGAGGACGTCGCGGGGGCCGAGCCGGGCCGGGGCCAGCCGTGTGCGGCTCACCGCTGCCCACCCCGATCGGCCGGGGCGGCGGCGCCGGTGCGCAGATCCGCCACGACGCGGCCGTCGCGGATGCGGACCTGGCGTGGCAGGCTGTCGGCGATCTCGCCGTCGTGGGTGATCACCGCGATGGTGGCGCCCTGGGCGTTGAGGTCGTACAGCAGCTCCATCACCGCTTCGCTCGACGCGGAGTCCAGCGCGCCGGTCGGTTCGTCGGCCAGCAGCAGGTCCGGTTCGCCGACCACCGCCCGGGCGATGGCCACCCGCTGGCGCTGGCCGCCCGACAGCTCGTGCGGACGGTGGTGCATGCGGTCCGCGAGCCCGACCCGCTCCAGGGCCAGGGCCGCGCGCCTGCGGCGCTGGGCGCGCGGCAGGCCCGAGTAGAGCAGGCCCTCGGCGACGTTGTCCCGGGCGCTGACCCCGGCCACCAGGTGGAAGGACTGGAAGACGAAGCCGATGTGCCGGGCGCGCAGGGCGGACAGCCTGCGGTCGGAGAGGGCGGCGACGTCGTGGCCCGCCAGGGTGACGGATCCGGCGCTGGGCCGGTCCAGGGTGCCGACGATGTGCAGCAGGGTGGACTTGCCCGACCCCGAGGGGCCGACGATGGCGAGCAGTTCGCCGCGTCCGATGCGCAGGTCCACCCCGTGCAGCGCCGTGACCCCGCCCGGATACTCCTTGGTGACCTGGTTCAACTCGACCACGGTGCTCATGACTTGGGCACCCCGACCTTCATTCCCTCGGTCAGGTCGGTCCCGCTGACCTCGACCCGGCCCTGTCCGAACATGCCGAGCTCGACCGGGACTTCGCGCACCTTCCCGTTCTCCACGATCTGGATGCCGAAGCCTCCGCCGGACAGCGCGAGCAGTGCGTTGACCGGTACGGTCAGCACGTCCTTGTGGACCTCGCCTTCGAGCTCGACGGTGACGGGCGCCTGGTCGAAGCCCTCCGCCTGCCCCGGGTCGTCGAAGACCACCCGGGCGGTGATCTTGGCGGGCTTGTCCGGGGAGCCCTGCTCCTTGCCGTCCTCACCGATGGTGCGGTCGACGGAGGCGACCTTGCCCTTGGCCTTGCCGCCGCCGGGCAGGGCGACCTCGACCCGGGTGCCGGGCTTGGCGAGGTCGGCCCGGGAGACCTCGATCTTGATCTGCACCTGCCGTTCGGAGCCGGTGGCGGTGAGGACCGGCTTGCCGGGAGCGGCCTGGTCACCGACGGCCGCGTCGTTCTTCTTGATCCGCACCGCCGCGGGCGAGAAGGCGATCTGGTCGGGGCCGATCTCGCCGCTCTGGGCCAGGCCGTGGGCCTTCTGCCAGCGCTTGACCGCATCCGCCGTACCGGCGGTGAACTTCTCGTCCGCGGCCAGCCCCTTGCCGTAGCCCAGGTCGCGGAGGTTCTCCTTCAGCTGCCTGACGTCCGCCCCCTCGTCTCCGGCCTTCAGCGTCCGGTACATCGGGCGCTCGCCGACCATGAGCCGGACCTTCCGGCCGTCGACCTCGTAGAGGACCCCGTCGCGTTTCACCACCGCACCGGCCTCCGGGAGCCAGGTGAGGGTGCCCGGCACACCGGCGTTGATCCGGCGCTCCTCGGCGTAGCCGAGGGTCCCGTCCACCCGGGTCCGGCTGCTCAGGTCCTGCCGCTCCACCGAGCCCGTGCTCGGCGGCAGCCCGTCCGTGCGTGCCACGCCGGCGTTGCCGCTGCCTCCAGCCTGCGAGAGGGCCGTGACCCCGCCCGCCAGCGTGACCGAGGTGGCCAGCACGGCGATCAGGTACGTTCGGCGGCTGCGCCCGCGCTCACTGCGCATTCTGACCACTGCACGCCTTGTTCGCCTGGTCGAACCTGTCCTTCTCGGCGCCCTCCGGGACCTTCATCGCCGATCCCGACATCGCCGAGTCGCCGTCGAACTTCGGGTCCGGCATGTCCACACCGTTACCGCGCATGCACTGGGCGAATGCGAGGGCCCTGTCCTTGTCGGCCTGGGACATCTTCGCGCCACCCGAGCCACCGGCTCCCCCGCAGGCCTTGAGGGCTTCCGCCATCTTGTCCTGGCCGCCCTCCAGGACCATGGCCCGCGGGTCCTGGCCCGGCTCGGGCTCCTTCACCTGGGCGCCGTGTTCGCGCAGGCACTTACGGTGCTCGTAGGCCTGGTCCGCCGCCGCGCCCTTGCCCGACGAGTCCGAGCCGCCGCCCCCGCCGGAGCCCGTGCCGCCTCCGCCGCAGGCCGTGGCGAACAGCGCGAGCCCTGCCACCAACGTGGCCGCCGCGCCGTACCTGTGGTTCCGCATGTGGTTCCGCATGGAATTCCTCCGTGTCCGATGACGAGTGGCCGATGACGAGCGGCCGACCGCTCCGGCCGCTCCGACCACGCAGAGGCTGGCACGCACCCGCATTTCGCCGCTGTCAGCCGAGACCTTTACGGCGACGAAAGGTGGGTTTCAGGTACACCTGGTGTCATGCGTGTACTGATCGTGGAGGACGAGGAATTCCTGGCGGACATGATCGCCGAGGGATTGCGGCGCGACGCCCTGGCCGTCGACGTCGTGTACAACGGCGCCGACGCGCTGGAGCGGCTCAGGCTCACCGACTACGCCGTGCTCGTGCTCGACCGCGACCTGCCCGGGGCACACGGCGACGAGGTGTGCCGGAGCGTCGTCGAGCAGCGGCTGCTCACCCGGGTGCTGATGCTCACCGCCTCCGGTACCGTCCGCGACCGCGTCGACGGCCTGGACCTGGGCGCGGACGACTACCTCACCAAGCCGTTCGCCTACGAGGAACTGCTGGCCCGGGTACTGGCGCTCGGCCGCCGCACCCACCCCGCCCTTCCGCCGGTCATCGAACGTGCGGGCATCACCCTCGACACCGCCCGCCGCCAGGCCTTCCGGGAGGGCCGCTACCTCGCCCTGTCCCGCAAGGAGTTCGGCGTACTGGAGGTGCTGATGCAGGCCGAGGGCGCCGTGGTCTGCGGTGATGACCTGATCGAGCAGGTGTGGGAGCAGAACATGGGATACCGCACCAACGCGGTTCGGGTCGTCCTCAGCAAACTCCGCGCCAAGCTCGGCGAGCCCTCGGTCATCGACACCGTGCCCGGCCACGGCTACCGCATCGGCGTCCCGGCGTGAGGCGCTTCGCCCCGGCCGGCCTGAACCGCCCTCCGCTGCCCGGCAGACCAAGCCCGCGGCTGCCGGGCGGGGAACGGGGCCGGCTGACCATGCTCTACGGCGGGCTGCTCGTCCTCGCCGGGGCCATGCTCATCTTCCTGGTCAACTTCCTGGTCCGGGAGAACCTGTACACCTCGATCAGCACGGCCGTCGCCGTCGAACCGCGACTGGCCACACTGGGGACCCCGGCCCCCTCCGCGGCGCAAACCCTCACGGTGGGAACCGCCGCACCCGCAAACGCTCTACCCGGAACCACCCCCGCCGACGGCGGACAGTCCCACTTCCAGGCCGTCAAGGTCGTCACCCAGGCCGCCGAGCAGGCGGCCCAGAACCAGCTGCTGACCGTCTCCCTGATCGCGCTGGCCGCCTTCGCCGTCATCTCGGTGGCACTGGCCTGGTGGATGTCGGGGCGGGTGCTGCGCCCGGTGGCCGTGATCACCAACACGGCGCGGCGACTCTCGGGTGAGAACCTGCACGAGCGGATCGCCCTCGACGCACCCCCGGGCGAGCTCAAACAACTCGCCGACACCTTCGACGCCATGCTCGACCGCATGGAACAACTGGTGGGTGCGCAGCAGCGGTTCGCAGCCAACGCCGCGCACGAACTGCGGACTCCGCTCGCGGTGCAGCGGGCCGCGGCCGAAATCGGGCTGGCCACCGAGGATCCGGCCGCCGTCGCCAGGGTCCGCCGCAAACTGATCGAGGTCTCCGAGAGCAGCGAACGGCTCATCGAGGGCCTGCTGTTGCTGTCCGTCTCCGACCAGAGGCTGGACCGCCGCGAACCGGTCGCACTGGACCAGCTGGCCCGCGCGGTGGCCGCCGAGTGCGCCGCCGCGCAGGAAGACCGGGAGAACCGCGTCACCGTCTCGACCGACACCGTCCCCGTGTCCGTCGAGGGTGATCCGGTGCTGCTGGCACACCTGGTGCGCAACCTGGTCGGCAACGCCCTGCGCTACAACCACGACGGCGGCCGGGTCGAGGTCGGCGTGCACGACGGTGTCCTGGAGGTCGCCAACACCGGCCCCCAGGTGCCGCCGGAGACCGTCCCCTACCTCTTCGAGCCCTTCCGCCGCCTCCGGGAGCGCCGGCACAGCCCGGGTGAGGGCGCGGGCCTGGGCCTGTCCATCGTCGCCTCCATCGCGCGCGCCCACCACGCCGTCGTCACCGCCGTCCCCGCCGGCACGGGCGGACTGCGGGTCCGGGTCGAATTCCCCACGGCCTGACCCGGCCGTCCGGGGGCCGGGCGCGAGGCCGCCCCGTGCAGTGCCTTCCGTTCGGCGGAGTCGGCCACCGCGACGGGAACCACCGTCCGCCGCACGGTTTCCGGGCCCGTGAGCTGCGTATGAGCGTTCTGCAACAACCTCGCCGATCCCCGCTCCACGGCCCCTGCGCAGATCGGAGGGCCCGATACTGGTGGATATGTCACGGGTACTGCTGATCGAGGACGACGCGTCGGTGCGCGAGGCGCTGGCCCTGGGCCTGCGCCGCCAGGGCCACGAGATACGGATGGCCGCCACCGGCGAGGACGGCCTGGAGCAGGCGTTCCGGGAGCCTCCGGAGATCGTGGTGCTGGATCTGATGCTGCCCGGGATCGACGGCTTCGAGGTGTGCCGGCGGCTGCGCGCACACGGGAGCTTCCCGGTGATCATGCTGACCGCGCGAGGGGACGACATCGACACCGTCCTCGGCCTGGAGTACGGGGCCGACGACTACGTGGTCAAGCCCGCGCAGTCCAGGGTTCTCGACGCCCGGATCAAGGCCGTCCTGCGCCGCACCACCACCGCGCCCCCCGCGCCCGGGGCGGCCGAGCCGGTACGGGAGGTGCACGGCGACCTGGTGCTGGACCGGGCCGCGCTGACCGTCGCCAAACGCGGCACCCCGCTGCCCCTGGCACCCGGCGAGCTGCGCCTGCTGCTGGAGCTGTCCGCCGCGCCGGGCCGGGTCTTCAGCCGGGAGCAGCTGCTGGACTCCGTCTGGGGCCTGAGCCGCCAGGAGGACATCCGCCTGGTCGACGCCGGGGTGAACCGGCTGCGCGCAAAGCTGGAGGACGACCCGTCCGCGCCCCGCTACCTCCAGACCGTGCGCGGTTTCGGCTACCGCTTCGGACCGCTGTGACCACCCCGCCACGCGCACCGAAGCACCCCTCGACCGACGCCCGCACGGGCGATGCCGCGAACGGCACCGCCCATGCCGACGACCGGCCGGACCGCGCCGACGCCTCCCGCTTCCTCCGGTGGCGGCGGGCCGTCCTGGGGCTGCGGCCGCGGATGCTCGCCGCGTTCGTCGCCACCGCCGCAGTCAGCGCCCTGGCCACCTCCGCACTCACCTACCAGGCCGCCACCGGCTCCACCCTCGACCTGACCCAGGACACCGCCCTGGACGAGCTGCGCCGCCGCGTCGACGTCCTGGCCCCCTCCCTGCCCTTCCCCCCGACCCAGGCCGAACTCGACCGCCTGTCCCTCCGGCTCTCGGGCACCGGCGGCTTCCGCGACTGGCACGTCCTGGCCCGCTACGGCGCCGCCCACTCCGCGTGGACCGCCGCCGTCACCGTCCCGGCCGCCCTCCAGGACACCGTCGGCTCGGGCCACGGCGCCTTCCAGCGGTTCACCGCCGACGGGCACTCCTGGCTCGCGGTCGGCGTCCCCGTCACCCGCACCCCCGCCGGCCCCGCCTCAGGAGCCGGCGACCTGTCCGGGCTGACCGTCTACGCCCTCCTGCCCCTGGACCGCGAACAGGCGGCCACCACCGCGCTGCTGGCCGCCGCCACCGGCGCCGGCGCGTTCGCCGCCGTGCTGGCCGCCGGCCTCGCCCTGCTCGCCACCCGCCAGGTCCTGCGCCCCGTCCGCGCCCTGGGCGACGCCGCCCAGGCCCTCGCCCAAGGACGGCTCGACACCCGCCTCGCCGTCTCCGGTCACGACGAACTCGCCCAGCTGTCCAAGACGTTCAACCACACCGCCCGCACCCTCCAGGGCACCATCGAGGAACTGCGGGCGGTCGAGAGCCAGGGCCGGCGGTTCGCCGCCGACGTCTCCCACGAGCTGCGCACCCCGCTGGCCGCCATGGTCGCCGTCACCGACATCCTCGACGAGGACGCCGAGCACCTGCCCGCCGACACCGCGACCGCCCTGCGCATGATCAGCAACGAGACCGGGCGCCTCACCCGCCTGGTCAACGACCTCATCGAGATCTCCCGCATGGACGCCGGCGCCGCCCCGCTGCGCACCGAGGACGTGGACGCCGCGGAAGCCGTACGCGCCACCCTCGACCTGCGCGGCTGGATCGACCGGGTCGAGCTGGACCTGCCCGCCGCCCTGCCCGTCCACCTGGACGCGCGCCGCTTCGACGTCATCGTCGCCAACCTGGCCGGCAACGCCCTGCGCCACGGCCGCCCGCCCGTACGCCTCACCCTCACCACCCGTGGCCCGGGGCCGGAATCCGACCTGGTGCTGACCGTCACCGACCGGGGCCCGGGCATCCCGCCCGCCGAACTCCCCCACCTGTTCGACCGCTTCTACAAGGCGGACAGGGCCCGCACCCGCTCCGAGGGCAGCGGGCTCGGCCTGGCCATCGCCCAGGAGAACGCCCGCCTGCACGGCGCCTTCATCGAGGCCGCCAACGCCCCCGGCAGCGGCGCGGTGTTCACCCTCGTCCTGCCCCGCGGACCCCTGACGAAGGACGCCCCATGACCATCCGCCTCCGCGCGATCGCCGCAGCGGCGCTGCTCCTCACGGCCTGCGGCTGCGCGATCCCCGACACGGCGGGCGCGGTGAAGTCGGGCAAGTCCGCCACCGGGATCGAGTCCGGCACCCGGCTGTACTTCCTCAGCCCCCAGGGAATCCGCCTGACGATCAGGCCGGGCACCGAACGCGAAGGCCTCCAGCAGACCCTGGACACCCTCATGGCAGGCCCCACCCGGACGGAGCAGCACACCGGTCTCGGCACCGCCCTGCCCGCCTCCGGCAAGGTCACCGCCGCCACCGAGGACGGCACCGTCACCCTGCGCCTGTCCTGGCCGACCTCCGCGCTGAGCCCCTACGCCATCCAGCAGCTGGTCTGCACCGCCGAGGACGCCCCCGCGACCACCGCGACCGCCCCCCGGATCGCCATGGTCAGCAGCGACGCCCCCGGACCGGTCTTCGTGCAGTGCGACCTCCACCACACCGGCTGAGTCCGACGGAACCCGACCCGGGCTCGGCGAGCCGGGTCACCGGCACCGGATGCCTACCTGCCCGCCACGGTCCAGGAGAGGTCCCGAAGCCCGGTCCGAACACCCGCGGGCACAGCGCGGATCCGGCCACCGCGCCTCAGGGAAGGGACAGTTGGGTGACGTCCACGACGGCACCCGACGCCGTCGGCGCGATCAGCGGCAGCACCAGCCACAGTGCGGCGAGCGCGGCCAGTGTGCCCACGGCCGCCAGGACCCCGGGGCGGCCGTGGGCCCAGCGGGCCCAGTGGCGGACAGGGTCCTCCAGCAGCGCCTTCGAGCAGGCCGCGACCGCCACCGCCAGCCCGCCCAGCCACAGGGTCCGAACCCAGCCGTCCAGGCGGGGACCAGCGTGGTCCAGCAGCAGGATCAGCGGCCAGTGCCACAGGTACAGGCCGTACGAGAGCCCGCCCAGTACCGTCAGCGGGCGCCGGCTCAGCACCCTGCCCAGCGGGGACGCCGGGGCGTGCGCGAGCAGGGCGATCAGCGCGGCCGCCGCCGCCGAGTGCAGCAGCAACCCGCCGCGGAAGAGGACGATCTGCCCCGTCCCCGAGGCCAGCGCCCACCCGGCGGCCAGCAGGCCCGCCGGGACCAGCGCCAGCCGGCCCGCGGCGGGTCCCGGCAGCCGCGCCACCCGCAGCCGCACCGCCGGAGTCGCCGCGAGCGCGCCGAGCAGCAGGGCGAACACGCGGGTGTCGGTGCCCTCGTAGACACGGGTGGTGTCCATCGGGTCGACGAGCAGCGCCATCAGCGCCGCGGACACCAGCGCACCGACCAGCGCCACGCCGGCCACCGCGACGGCACCCGCGCCGGCACCCGCGGTCCGGCGCAGCCGCAGCAGAAGCAGCACCAGCGGTGGCCACAGCAGGTAGAACTGCTCCTCCACCGCGATGCTCCACAGGTGGGTGAACACCCGGGTCGGGTTCGCCTGGAAGTAACCGACCTGCGCGTCGATGAAATGCCAGTTCGCGAGGTTGGCCACCACCCAGGGGGCGTCCTGGTGCGCGAAGCGGGCCATGGCCGCCGTACCCAGCACGGAGGCCAGCACCATCGCCGAGCCCAGGGCCAGGGCGAGGGCGGGCATCAGCCGCCTGGCCCGGCGGCCCCAGAAGGCCACCAGGTCGATCCGGCCGCCGTTCTCCCCGGCCTCCCGCAGCAACAGCCCCGTGATGAGGAAGCCGGAGAGCACGAAGAACAGGTCGACCCCCAGGAACCCGCCGGGGAAGTCCCCGAGGTGGAACAGGAGAACCCCGAGGACGGCCAGCCCGCGCAGGCCGTCCAGGGCCGGGACATGGGAGCGGCGGGAGCCGGAGCGCGCGGCGGCCCCTGGGCCCGGCCGACGGCGGAACACGCGCGCGTTCCGCCGCCGGGCCGCCGGCGAGGCGGTCTTCATCTCGGACACCATCTCGGACACCGTCTCAGGCGCAGTTCAGCTGGGCGAACACGTCCGACCTGGTCCAGTCGCCGTTGGCCCAGCTCTTGGGGTCGGCGGGCGAGAACCCGGCCAGCTTGCCCACCTCGGTGGTGAACCACTGCGCGAACTTCGCCGTACCCTGCTGGCAGGAGTGCGTCCTGTCGTTCGAACGCTGCGCCTGCGGGGCCTTGAAGTCGGTGCCCCACAGGGCGGAGGCGTCGAGGAAGAAGGCATCGCCGGGGTGCGCGGCGACGGCCGCCTTCGCCGCCCCCGGAGCGGACTCGATGTCGGCCTTGTGCGGGGCGTAGAAGTCATCGCCCGCGTCGAACGGCGGAGTGGTGACGATCACCAGCCGGGCACCCGCGGCCTTGACCGTGCCGATCAGCTTCTCGTACGCCTGCTGCTGCTCCTGCGGGCTGCCCCAGTCATAGGTGGTGATCTGGTAGGCCACCAGCTCGGGGCGAACCGACGCGAGCCGGGAGGCGACGTCGCCGCTGGACATCGCCACCGGCCCGACCGCTGCGCCGCCGCCGTCGGCGGCGATGGAGGTGAGCTCGATACCGGTGGACTTGAGCGCGGCGGCCAACGGCTGGGCCTGCCCGACGGCGATGGAGTCACCCATCCACAGGATCCTTGAGGGCTTCTTCAGCCCTTCGGCGCCGGCCTTCGTCGGCCCCGGGCCACCCCCGTCCTCGGCCGGGGAACTTCCGCAGGAGGTCAGGGCGAGGACGGCGGCGAGGGCGGCCGCGCAGAAGGCGGCACCGCGGCGCAGGCCACGGCCAACGGAGGGGGTCTCGTGGTCATGGGACGTTCGGCGTTCGTAGGTCATGAGGAAGACGCTAGGAGGCCGTTTTTCGCGCCGTTTGACCGTTGTGTCACCGCGGTTCGACGACCTCATGAGCAACACGTAACCGACGTCCCAGAGGGGTGCGCTGCTGCCGATCGGGGCGTTTCGGACGGCCGGGAGAACGGCACGAGGGCCTGTGCCTGCGCGGATGCGCTGGCACAGGCCCTTCGTGGGTCACTCCGGTTGCCCCTGTCCGGCCCCCGGGGTGAGGGGAAGCCGAATGGTCGGCTTAGTACCAGTGGTTGGCCTGCCAGAAGTTCCAGGCGGCGTTCGGGCTGCCGTAGCGGGTGTTCATGTAGTCCAGCGACCACTTGATCTGGGTGGACGGGTTGGTCTTCCAGTCCGCACCGGCCGAGGCCATCTTGGAGGCCGGCAGCGCCTGGCCCAGACCGTACGAGCCCGAGCTCGGGTTGGTCGCCGTGACGTTCCAGCCCGACTCGTGGGAGATGATCTGGCTGAACGAGGCCAGCTGGTCCGCCGGCACGATCTGAGCGGCGAGGGCCTGCGGGGAGGCGTCCGCAGCCGAGGCGACGGCGGGGACCACGGCGGCACCCAGGGCGGTCACACCGGCGGCACCGGCGAGAATCACGGCAGAGGTACGCATGCGGAGCTTGAAAGCGGGCATATAGACAAGACCTCAATCAGTTGGGCCGGTGTCACTCCCCGCCTCGACCGTGGCCGGACAGGGGCCGAACGGTCGCGGGATGTGACTCGGCGGTGAGCCGTTCACCGGTGGGACAGGAGCCGGTGTGGCTGGCGATGAATGCAAAGCTGCCAGACCGGATCGGCGCTCGCCAAGACCCCCTCGCTACGACCCGCCGTCGTAGCCCAGAGACCGGCACTGATTCGAGAGGCGGGCCGCCCGGAGCGCGCCGAACCCTCCCGGCCTGCGCAAACGCCCCCCAATAACATGCCAAATAGTTGCAAAATAGTGCAAAACGGACACCACTATCCGTCGTCGTACACCGCATTCGCATGTGAGCGCACTCACGGCCCCAGCCCCGGCGCCATCACCGACCGGCCCACCGCCATCACCTTGAGTCAGTGCCAATCGGCTGCCATTGAGACCGCCACCACACCCGGCCGATGGGGGAACGGCACCACAGGGCGTCTCAGCGGCTGTCGGGCCCCTGGTCGGCACGGCGACAGGCGGGCAGGGCGCGAAGCCGTCGCAGGACCCCGGCCGGCCACCGAGACGCCCGTCCCGCCGGCATCCCCCGCTCCGAAGACGTCCCGGCGTCGTTCGTCACCGTGTACGAGTCACCGGGCACCTCCACGCGACCCATGCGGCCGACGAAGCCCCCAGGGTTTCAGGCGTACAGCGCGATCCTGGGCTGGACCGTGCCCGGGCCGGCGTTGACGACGGTGAGCCGGTACCGCTGGGTGAGGGTGTGATGGCTGTGGAGGACCAGCTTCGCCCGGGTGAGGTCGGTGTACAGCGTTCCGGTCTCGCTGGCCAGCCGCACGGTCTTCCAGCGGCCGCCGGTCAGCACCTCGAGCTTGATGTCCCTCGGGGCGAGGAAGGGCCCGTTGTCCGGTGACTCGACGAGGATCTGCGGGGCGACGGTCCGGTCCGCCGATGAGTCGTTGCGGTAGGTGACGGTGATCGGGTGCGCCGCGTGGTCGGTCGGCAGCGGCCGGTCGGGCAGGCCGACGAACGAGACCGGCGCGGCAGCGGCCGCCACCTGCGGGGCGAGGGCCTCCGTGGCGAGCGCCGGCGACGGCAGCGTGAACGCCGCGGCCAGCACGGTGGCGAGGGCGGTCGGGGCCAGAGCCCGGCGGAGGATCTTCCGGGTGGACATGGCGTCTCCTTCGGTCGTCGACGGCGCTCCCGGGAAGTTCACCGGCGGCCGGGCGATCACCCGCCCACCGAGCGCATCCCCAGCTGGACGGACCGCCGCCGCCTGGCAGCCCGGACCGTACTCATCCACCCTGCACACCAATGGCCCAGCGCGCATCCGCACCGGACCGGCGGCCCCGCCCAGGACCCTCCAGGAGCGAGCACTGCAAGCAGGCCAGGTCACACCTTCGGGGCCCTCGCCGGACAGCACGAAGCACCGGCCACCCTGCTGGCGGCCGGTGCTTCGTCCCATCGGACCTCGGGCTGGTCTACCAGTGCTCGTGGTGGTCGCAGCGAATGTCGTACTCGTCGTGTTCGTCGTGCTTGTGGTGCTTGATCGTGGTGGGGTCGGTGGCGGTGTGGGTGGTGGTGTCGCCGCCCCCGGTGACGGTCGCGGTGTTCGTGACCTCGTCGTCGGCCCGGCAGGAGACATCGACCTGCAGCGTGATGGGCGGGTAGCTGCTCCCGGCGGGAAGGGCGTCACTGCGGGTGCAGGTGAGCGTGCCCCGGTCACAGGTCCAGCCCGTGCCGCTGATGCTGTCGGCCTTGAGCCCTGCGGGGAGGGTGTCGTGCACGGTGACCGTGGTGCCGTCGGTCGGAGCGGCCCCGGCGGCGTTGCCGACGGCGATGGTGTAGGTGCCGTCCCGTCCCTGGGTGAAGTGCCTGGCGTGGGTCTTGGTGATGGTCAGGGACGGGACCGTGTAGGAGATGATCACCTGGCCGCTGTGGTTCGCCGTCCCGATCGTCGAGAGCGCGTAGCTCGTGCCGCTACCCGTGGGGGCGGCGAAGCTGCTGCCCCCACCACCCCCTCCCCCACCTGCTGAGGTGCCCCTGTTGTTGACGGCGCCGCTGCCGCCGCCCCCGCCGGCGAAGTACCCGCCCCCACCGCCGCCACCAGTAGCGATGGCAGAAGCGGCGCAGCCGCCGTCGAAGCTGCCCCCGGCGCCACCGGTACCGACCGTGGCACCCAAGAACCCGCTCCCCGGCCCACCGTTCATGACCGCACAGAGCGGAACGGTGCCGGCAGCCCCGCCGGCACCCCCGGTGCTCGTGCTGGTGCTGCCACCGCCCCCGCCCTGCCCCGGCGAAGCCCCAGGGCCGGTGGCACTTCCCGAGGTGCCGCCGGTGGCGTCCGGCGTTGTCCCGCCGTTGCCCCCGTTCCCTCCCCCGGAGCCCGCTCCGGTGCCACCGGCGGCACCGCCGCCCCCGGCGACCACCAGCAGGGAACCGCCCGTGCTGACGCTGGAGGCCCCGCCCCCACCCGGGCCCTCGAAACGAAAACCGGTGAGCGGAAAACCTCCCCCTGGGGCGCCGCCGTTGAACCCGCCGGCACCCGGCGTCCCGGTGCCGTTGCAGCCTTTGCCACCAGTGCCGCCGACGTTGATGGTGAAGGTCGTCGATGTGGTGGTCTGCGGCAGGGTGGTCACCACCCGCGCCCCCGCCCCGCCGGCCCCCGTCACGGAACAGGCGGTGCCGGTGTTGTCGGCGCCGCCGGCACCGTCCGCGGTGATCGTCACCACCGCCGCCGCCGGAACCGTCAAGGTCTGCGAAGCGCCGGTGAAGGTGAAGGTCTGCGACGGATCAGCCCGCTGCGTCCGCACCGGCACGGCCCCCACCGGCGCGGCGGTCGCCGGTGGAGCCGTGGCCGCCAGCAGTGCCATACCGGACAGCAGCGCGCTCCCCACCGACACCACCCCCGCACGGCGCTCCCCGCGCCGTCCACCCGAGCCGACCGGATCGGATGCGACGACGGCACCGCCCGGGGGCGCCTCGCCGGCCAGGGCCCTGTTGGACACGGCCACGGGCCACTGACGGCTGACCCGGTACCACGGCGGATCGCCCTGTCCACGAGTACGAGCGCTCATCCGCAGGTTCACCTCTCCTCACAACAAAGCGCCCCGCACCCCCGCGCGACAAGGCGCAAGCGACACAGGACACCTGACGAAAAATCATGACAAACCACTATTAGACGCCCATACCCGATCACTTCGAGGTAGCGGGACAATGAGAAACCCCGCGTGTCGCAACGCCCCGCGCGAGCCGACGAGGGACCGGCATCCGAGCAGGTCACCGTCTGGTCCTGACGCACTCGGGATGATCCGGTCGCCGGTCCCCGAAGCCCGCTTCGAGGCCGGCCTCGACTGAGCGCGGGCCTGGGCGAAGGGCCACGCGGGGCCAGCCACGGCCACCGGGGCCGCGGGTCCACCTGCGGCCGCCGCACACCCAGCTGCAGCTGCTCCCCCAGCTCCCGCCGAACGCCCACCGGCACCGTGCGCAGGTGCTTCCTGCGCGCCATCCTGGGAGGGGCGGCACCGTCCGGCACCCCGCCCCGCTACAACTCCGAGGGGGCCCGCAAGAACCAACAGGTCTTGCGTCAAGTCCTGGAGGATCCCATGACCAATCTGGTCGACTGGCGCTCCTGCTACAAATGCCAGACCCTGTTCTTCGACATTCTTCCGGAGAAAGGCGCATGCCCTGCCGGCCAAGGACACAAAGCCTTCGGCTTCGCATACAGCTTCCCCTCCGACGCGACGGAGACCCCCACCCAGCAGACGAACTGGCGCCGGTGCGGCAATTGCTGCGCCTTATTCTTCGACGGTTTTCCAGAAAAGGGCACATGCGCTGCGGGTGGCGGACACCAGGCGAGCGGCTACATGTGCACCGTCCGGCATGACGGTTCAGGAGACGCCCCGACCCAGCAAACGAACTGGCGCTACTGCGCCAATTGCTACGCCATGTTCTTCGACGGTTTTCCGGAGAAAGGTCTATGCGCTGCGGGCGGTGGACATCAGGCGAGCGGCTTGATATTCGTCATCGACCATTGGCCAGATGAACCCCAGGTCTACATGGATTGGCAGGAGTTGGCAACCTTCGACCTCGTCAACAGCGCCCGTCAGCAGAACGGGTCCCCGGACGTATCGATAGACGCGGCGCTCGTCGGCGCGACACGCGCCCACAGCCAGGACCTCGCCGACCACCCCGGCCTGAAGGACCAGATATGGAACGGATGGCCCGGCCACATGGGATCGGACGGCAGTACACCACCAGACCGGATCATGAGAGCCGTCGGAATTTCCGGCAGCGAGAACGTCTACTTCGGATGGTCCTCAGGAAACGCTCCTCCGCCCACGCCCCAGGATGCGTTCAACTGGTGGATGAATGAACCAGCACACAGAGCCAACCTCCTCGACCGAAATCACACACGGGCCGGCCTGGGAACATCCTATGGGCCCGGCACATCTCCCGACGGGAGTCCGGCTACTTACTTCTATTTCACACAAGACTTCATCGACTAAGGGCAGCGTCTTGGTGAATTGAGGCACAAGGCTCCGAGCAGCCCTCGGCCGTCAGATCAGTTGGCGGAGCACGTCGTAAGTGGTCGAGGACTGGAGGTCCGGGCGTGGGCAGTTGAGTGCTTGGCGACCGACGAGGGCGGTGCGGGTTCCGGCTCGCTGACCGGCGGCGACGTCTCTTGGCGAGTCTCCGACCATCCAGGATCGGGTGAGATCGAGTCCGAGGTCGTGGGCGGCTTGGTGGAGCATTCCCGGAGCCGGTTTCCGGCACTGACAGACGCTTCGGTACGCGGGAAGGGTGCCTTCCGGGTGGTGAGGGCAGGCGTAGACGGCATCGAGATGAACGCCGTGGTGGGCGAGGAGCAGGGTCAACCGGTCGTGCATGGCGCTCATGGTCTCCGCAGTGAAGAACCCGCGGGCCACACCGCTCTGGTTGGTGACAACGACGAGGGCGTAGCCCGCTTGTTGGAGGGCCAGCAGTGGTGCCTCGATGCCTGGTTGGAGGACCAGCTCGGCGGGGTGGGAGGGGTAGTGGCGGGGTTCGGTCAGGGTGCCGTCGCGGTCGAGGAACACGGCCTTCCGACGCCGTTCCGGATGTGGCCTGTGCCTCGGGTCATTCTGTCGCACGGCCGTCACTGTGTGCTGGCCGACGAATACCACCGTGCCGGTGACCGGGATGCTGCCGCCGAGGATCATCTGACGCCCGCCCGCTGGGCGACGTGGTGAATCCGGCCGGTGGTGGAGTGGCCGTCGAGGAACGGCACGGTGACGACTTCTCCTCCCCAGCTTTCGACGAGGTCGGCTTCGGCGAGCCGTTGGCCTGCGTAGTCGCCGCCTTTGACCCAGATGTCCGGGCGGAGCTCGGCCAGCACCCTTGCGGGGGTGTCCTCGTCGAAGACGATCACGCCGTCCACACAGTTCAGGGCTGTCAGCAGCATGGCGCGTTCGCGTTCGCCTACGACCGGCCGGCTCTCGCCTTTGAGGCGGCGAACAGAGGCGTCGCTGTTGATGCACACGACCAGAACGTCGCCCAGGCGCCGGGCCTGGTCGAGCAGGGAGAGGTGGCCGGCGTGCAGCAGGTCGAAACAGCCGCCCGCCCCGACGACCTTGCCGCCCTGCGCGCGTACCCGGGCGGCGCGCTTCAGCGGGCCCGCGCACCAGGGGGCGGGCACGACGGCCAGGGAGGCAGGGCCGCCTGCTTCGATGTAGCTGGTGGCAGCTTCGACAGCTGCGGCCACGGCGTGGGAGGGCAGCCGTTCGGCGGCGAGCGTCATAGCTGCGGTGACCGCCAGTTGGTCGCCGGCTCCGCAGGTGTCGCCGGCCGCGTATCTGGCCGGGACTGCCAGGGGGTGGCCGTCGGGATTCGTGACCAGGACCGCGCCGTTGCGGCCGCGTGTGATCGCCAGCTGCTTCACGGGCCAGATGGCCAGCAGTCGGACGGCGCGGGCCGTGTCGCCCGCCAGGTCGCGAGGTCCGGTGTGTCCGCTGAAGGCGAATGCCTCCTCGGCGTTCGGGACGGCCAGGGCGGTGCCGGGAACCGGCGCTGTGCCTCTGGGGTGCGGGTCCCACACCAGTGAACGGCCGGCTGCGGCAGAGGTGAGGGCTTGGCGGAGTTCCGGGTGGGAGGTGATGCCGCGCCCGTAGTCGCACACCAGGACTGCCTCGGCGGTGGCCAGCCGGGCATGCGCCAGTTCTGGCAACGGTCCGAGTGGAAGTGGGCAGGTGTCCGTGTCGAGCCGGAGCACAGTGCGGTCGGCGGTGCGGATGCGGGTCTTGATCGGGGTGGTCCCGCCGGTTGCCAGATCAATGACCTCGATCCCGGCTTCGCCCAGCAGGGCGCGTACCTGCGCCCCGGATTCGTCGTGTCCGGTACCGCAGACGAGGGTGACGCGCCAGCCGGGGGTCCGGGCGGCGAGGACGGCTGCCAGCCCGGCGCCGCCCGGCCGGTTGACGGTCTGGGTGCCGGAGACGACGGGGACGGGGGCTTCCGGGGAGAGGCGGTCTGCGGTCCCGGTGATGTCGCGGTCCAGCAGGACGTCGCCGACCACCACCAGTCGACGCGGGTCGTCCGGTTGTGTGTCGGCGGAGGGAGCGGGTCCGGTGAGGTGGGTGTCGATGCCGGCACACAGCAGGTGTACGGCGACCAGGTGGCATTCCTGGACGGTGGCGGCTTGGGCGGCGTCCACGGACACCGCCTCGTCGCTCACGTCGGAGAGGGGGTTCGGGCCGGGGCCGGTCAAGGCCCATACCGTGAGGCCTGCTTCCCGGCCGGCGCGGGCGGCGGCGAGCACGTTGGGACTGGTACCGGAGGTGGAGAGGAGGAGCAGGACGTCGCCAGGGCGCCCGTGTGCACGGACCTGCCGGGCGAAGACCTCCTCGGGCCCGTAGTCGTTGGCTATGGCGGTGACCGACGAGGAGTCGGCGTGCAGCGCGATCGCGGAGAGCGGGGCGCGCTCGGCGCGGAACCGGCCGACCAGTTCGGCCGTCAGGTGCTGGGCCTCGGCTGCTGACCCGCCGTTGCCCGCGACCAGCAGTCGCCTCCCGGCGGCCAGGGCAGGGGCGAGGATCCGACCCCAGCGGTCCAGGACATCGGTGTCGAGGTGGTGCAGCGCCTGGACGAGGGCGCGGATGTGTTCTTGGCCCGATGGAGCCATGAAGTGCCTCCGGAAGGGGAGTTGAGGGGGAGGACGCAGCCGGTGGGTGCGCGGTCACACCGACTCGGGTGCGGAGCCATGACGGACACGTCGGGCCTGATACCGGAGGAGGACGCCGGTCAGGAGAAGCCACGACGCTGCTACGGCCACCTCGTGTGCCACCGCCCCCCACACCTGACCCGTCGTACCGATCCGCACCGCGTTCAGGCCGGCGCCCAGGGGTAGCGCCTGGCCGATCAGGTGAAGGATTCCGTCCGGATCAACAGGAACGACCACGCCGCCGCAGAGCAGTATGAGGTAGCCGACGAAATTGACGGCCATTCCCTCGTCCAGGCCGAGGAGAACGAGCGCACAGCAGAGCATTCCTGTGCAGAGACAGCCCATCGTGGTGAGGAGAACGAGGGGATACGCAGCCGCGACGTCGGCCGTCGCGCGCCAGCCGAGCATGGTGGGCCCAAGGACAACCAGGGCCACGAGTGACATGGCGAGCCCTTCGGCGACGTACACCCACGACCGCAGGAGCATGACGGCGAGCAGGGGGACGTTCCCGAGGCGCAGCCGGTACATGGTCCCTTGGGGGACTTCGGCGGTCACCACAGTGGACACGTGGCTGGTGACCGCTGCGACCGGAGCGAAGACGACGGCTCCGACGAACGCGTACGCACGTCCGGTGGCTCCCCCAGCGAGTTGCCCGAGGAGGGTGAAGAAGGCGACCTGGAAGACCGTCCGAATCGCCACGCTGGACGACGCCGCCAAGCCGGCTGAGGCGACCCGGTAGTCCTTCCCCGAGAGACGGCAGATCCGCAGGCCGACGGTGAGCGCACTTCGGACGGATTCAGGCAAGCTCAAGGGTCCCCTTGACTCGGCCGCGCCGCAGCACGGCATTGAACGCGTACACCCCACAGGCGAGGTAGAGCACGGTCAGGATCAGCACGCCCGCCAGGTGAACGGAGGCAGGCGCCCGGCCGTGGGCGGCATCGTGCACCAGCTCGGCCAGATGGTGCAGGCTGACGGCCTGGGCCGGCCAGCGCAGCACCGGAGCGAGGAGATCCGGCGGGATGACGATGCCGCCGAGAACGAAGACCGGGTAGCCGAGGGCCTCGATGATGCGCAGCCCCGCTCGGGACAGAAGGACGACGCAGCTCAGGAGGAGCCCCATCGCTGCTGCGGAGGCGACGGCCGCGACAGTCACGAGTACGGCCGCCGACGGCCGGGGAAGCTGTGGGTGCAGCCCGAGGACGGGCACGGCGACAACCACCGCGGCCAGCGTGCGCACCAGTCCCGCCGCAGCAACCCCGAGCGTCTTTCCGAGAAGGACGGACAGCAGGGAAACAGGGCGAACCAGCAGTGCCGCAAGGGTTCCCTGGGCCGCCTCACGGCGCAGTAGCGTTCCCGCGCCCCACAGGGTGGACGACCACAGGCCGATCATCACGCAACCGAACACGACCTCGGTCGCCTGTCCGGGGTCGGTACTCGCGGTTCCCCGGGAGACTACGGCCAGGAGGACCACCGGCTGGATCACCGAGACGACCATCGCCGTTCTGACCCGGCCGGTCTCCCTGATCTGAAGCACGGCCGCGCGCCACACCGCCCACGCTTCCGTCCGCGCGGCACGCAGGGCGTCACCCACGATTCACGGCCAGTCGTCGTATCACGGCCTCGACACCGGGCGAGGCGACATCGATGTCCGTCACCGGATGCCGTCGTACGACCTCGGCCAGTCGGGCGAGCACGTCCGCGTCCCAGGCTCCGACCTGGAAGGCAAGTCTCCAGCCGTCCTTGTCCTGCTGGATCCGCACGGACGCGTTGGCCAGGAGTTCGGCAGCGTCACGCGGCGCGACGCCTGGGCCGGACAAGCTCACCTCCGCAGTGAAACCCGCCTGCCGCCGGAACTCGTTGACGGGCAGGTCGTGGGAGACCGAGCCGGATTCGAGCAGCACGACTCGGCCCGCCAGGCGGTCGATGTCGGTCGGGTAGTGACTGGTGAGGAGCACCGCCGTGCCCGTGCCGGCGAGCCGCGCGACGGCCTCGCGGACCCGCTCCCCCTCCAGGAGGTCCAGGCCGATCGTCGGCTCGTCCAGCATGAGCAGGCACGGCTGGTTCAGCATTCCCACGGCCAGGTGGAGGCGTTGCCGCATGCCTTTGGAGAACGTCTCGACCCGGCTCTCGGCCCGTTCGGCGAGCCCGACCTCCTCCAGGGCCGCCAACGAGCGGTCGCGCAGGTGGCGGTGCGGGCCGGACAGGCCGCCGAAGAACATGATGTTGTCCAGGGCCGAGAGCCGGGGGTACAACCCCCGGTCTCCGCCGAAGACGACACCGATGTGACGGCGTGCCCGGCGTGCCTGCCCGGCCAGGTCGGCACCGCAGACCGCGGCCCCGCCCGCTGACGGGAGGAGCAGCGTCGAGAGGATCTTCAAGAGCGTGGTCTTGCCCGCACCGTTGTCTCCGAGCAGTCCGACGATCTCCCCGGCACGCACCGTGAAACTGACGCCACGCAGCGCCTCGACAGGCGGGGTTCCGGGAAATGCCCTGCGAAGGTTCTCCACTCGCAGGACTTCCCCGTCCGGCTGACACGGCCTCACGACAACCCCATTACACGTCACCTCGCGGTATCTCGGATTCATCACATGCGCCCGTCCCCGATCCCCGGGCCGGCGCGGTGCCGGCCCGGGGGCGGAATCCGGCTTCCCCGTGCGGGTCGCCGGGCGACCGGCTAGATCACGCCGTCGGCACGAAAGAACTGCTGGATCTGCGCGATGCGCTCCTCCTTGGTCATGTTGGTCACCTCCTCTCAAAATCGGACAACGGGCCTCCCCTGTCACTGCTGTCGCCTTCGTTGCCCAGGCTCAGAGCCTGCCCGGGCTGTCGGCGACGTCGGGGAGGAAGCTCACGAAGTCGACGTCCTTGCGCCGGCCGGTGCTGTGGAAGTCGCCGTCGTCGACTTCCCGCACCCGGCACCGGACGTCCGTGCCGAGGACGTCCGCGAGACTGCGGGTCAGCTCCGTCGTGTCCGCAGCGGTGAACGCAGGAGCGGGCGAGACCAGCACGGACACGGAGAAGTCGGCCTCCTGCACGACTTGGTAGCGGCGGACCGGGTGGCGGCGGACAGCCCGGACGGCCCAGAGCACGGGGACCGCCGTCCCGTCCGGCCGGCGAAGCTCCCCCGGGTTCCGCCCCTCCACCAAGTCCATCACCTTGTGCGGGAGGCCACACGCGCACGGCGCCCCTGCCAGCGAGCCGAAGTCCCCCGTCCGGTAGCGGATGAGGGGCATCGCCAGATTGGTCAGATCGGTGATCACGACCTCCCCGACGCTGCCCTCCGGCACCGGCACACCATCGTCGTCGACGACCTCCAACCACAGCCGCTCCGACTCGATGTGGTAGGAGCCCAGCGCACACTGCACCGCGATGGTGCCGACTTCCTTCATCGCGTACATGTCGGTCACCGTCAGCCCGAAGAAGTCCGCGAGTGCCTCCCGAGCGGCGGGGACGAGAAGCTCCCCGCACGACACGACGGACCGCACCGACGGCAGGCGGCCGCCGTGCTGCCCCAGCAGCCCCATGAAGTCCATGAGGTTACGCGGAGACCCCGTCAGCACGTCGGGGCGGAAGCCCCTCGCCCGGTCGGCGAACCCGGCACGGTCGGGTGCCGTGCGTCCGGCCGTGCCGAACTGCGCAACGCGCGAGAACCCCATCCCGGGAGAGGTGTACTCGAACCAGTGGTCGAGTCGCGCGAGACACGGCATCAGCACCTTTCGGTCGAACACCAACCCCGCTCGCTCGTTCCGGACGAGCGCGGTGGCCCACTCGTGGACGAACGCGTCGTCATGGCGGATCATCCGCAACGGCACACCACTGGTCCCCGACGTTTCCAGGACCCTGCACACCGCCGGGTCGATGTCGTCGTCGCAGTGGTCGATCATGCCCTCGGCAAGCTGACGCTTGCCCACCAACGGGAAGGCGGACAGTACCCGCCACGGATCCGCCCCGCCGTCGACCGTGATCCCGGTCCGCCGGTACGCCGGGACCGCATCGACGGCGTGCCGGAGCACCGCTGTCAGCCGCTCGCGCTGCATCTCCCTGATCCGTCCGGGCCGCTGCGCGAGTTCGGAGTACAGCGTGCGCTCCCCGTAGATCTGCGGGAAGAGCAGTCCCTCATGAACCATCTGCGAGTGCCAGTGCCGCTCGTTCTCTGTTCCCACCAACGGATCGAATTGCCGCCGCACAGTCCCACTCCACCATTTCATGTCAATCGGAAGAGTCCGAAGAGTCGTCTCCCGCTACTCCTCGGGGACATTCAGCGGTCGCCGCCCGGGACCCCCTACGCCCAACCAGCGTGGCGTCACTCCATGCCTCGGCTGCCCCACCAGTCTCATCGCCGCCGGGCACTTTCCGGCCGGGCGTCGCCAGAGGCCTGCGGGCAGTGTCATGTCGAGTCATCTCATTCGGGCTTCCAGGCTGATCGCACGAGGTTCTTCGAGCGGCTTGTGCCGCCACCCTGGACTACGGCCGAAGGGCCGGTTCCGGCTCACCCGAACCGCTCATGGCGGGACGGACCCGGTTCAACGGGTGGCACCAGCTACACAGAGCGGCCGGCTCCGCAGTGTGGCGGAGTGCGCCAGCACCAGCCGGATCGCGAACTACAGCCGTCGTGAGAACACGGGAACCCTGCTCAGCAGCCAGAAAGCGCTGCTCGTACCGAGGCCGTAGGCGAGGTGAGCGGTCAGATCATCACCCAGCGTCTTGGCGTCGTATCTCCAGATGGGTTTGTAGAGTCCCGCGATCGGAAGCACCACGTATCCGCTGAGCCACACGAGCGCACCGTACGGGAGCCCGTACAGGACGTGGGGCTTGCGCAGCGAGGCGCTGACGGCGCCGTAGAAGGCCGCGTTGCCCACTCCGTAGGACCAGTGCATCAACGTGCTGACGGGGAACGCCGCGCTGTCCGGCAGCTCGCGCCGGGTGAAGGCCTCGACCAGGCGCTTCCCGACCTGCCCGGGGTCCGGCGCCTCCTGCCAGGTGCGGACCGGGGCGAACTCCCAGTGCAGGGCGTTGTGTTCGCCGCCGGCCCGGCGCTGGCGCAGGAACCGCGCGGCGTCCATGCAGACGGTGCCGACCACTCCCGCCGCCAGGCCCGCACCGACAGCGCCGAGCGGAGTCAGCTGCTTGCGAGTGCGCATAGGTCGATCGCTCCCGATCCCGGTTCTTTCAGAAGCCGGCGCTCTGGCCGCCGTCGACGTGCAGGATCTCGCCGGTGACGAACGAGGCCTGTTCGAGGTGCATGATCGTCGAGATTCATGACCGCCTCGACGACGGCGGCGTACCCGCGCCTGCGGTACGCGCGCGGCGACGGCGCCCACCGGTTTTCACTCTACTCGTCGCCGTGCCCCGGCGCCGCGCAGAGCTCTTCGGGTGCGGTCGGCGGCCGACCGTACGACGCTGGAGGCAGGCACCGGCCTGTCGAGCGCGGGAGGAGCACAGGTCATGGCCGTTCTGATCGCCGTGAACGTCGGCATGCCCAAGGACGTCCCCTGGCAGGGCAGGACCACCCGCACCGGCATCTGGAAGCACCCCGTCGCCGGGCCCGTGATGGCGCGCCGGCTCAACCTGGACGGCGACGGGCAGGGTGACCTCGCCGGGCACGGCGGCGAGCAACGAGCAGTGCTGGTCTACCAGTTGGGCTCCTACCGCCACTGGCAGGAGCACCTGGAGCGGGACGACTTCACGTACGGCCAGTTCGGCGAGAACCTCACCGTGGACGGACTCGCCGACGACGAGGTGTGCATCGGTGACCGCTACGGGATCGGCGGTGCGGTCTTCGAGGTCACCCAACCCCGCGTGACGTGCTACCGCGTGGGGTTGCGGCTCGGCGAGCCGCAGATGGCCGCCCTGCTGGTGTCCCATCGCCGCCCGGGCTTCTACATGCGGGTGCTGACCGAAGGGCCGGTGCGGGCCGGCGACGAGATCGTGAAGATCGCCTCGGGCCCCGAGGAGATGACCGTCGCGGAGATCGACGCGCTGCTCTACCTGCCCGGCCACGCCCGGCCGCAGCTCGAACGGGCCCTGCGCATCGCCGCGTTGAGCCCCGGCTGGAGGACGTCGCTGCGAGCCCTGCTCGACGACGCGGACCACGGCCCCGGCGCCGCGGGTGGAAACCGCGGGCTGACCACCAGCAGCCCGCCGCCGGCCTGGCCCGGGTTCCGTCAGCTCGAAGCCGCCCGCATCGAACCGGAGAGCGCGGACATCTTCTCGCTCACTCTGGCAGCGGTCGACGGCGAACCGCTCCCCGCCGCCCTGCCGGGGCAGTTCCTCACGGTCCGCCTGCGGCCGGACCCACAGGCCTCCCCGATCATCCGCAACTACTCGCTCTCCGGCCGACCGGGCGCCGAGACGTACCGCATCAGTGTCAAGCAGGAGCCGAACGGCGTCGCCAGCACCTACCTGCGCCAGCACGTGAAGGTGGGTGACGTCCTCGATGTCGCCGCTCCGCGCGGCACGTTCCTGCTCGCGGACGCGGACACTCCGGTCCTGCTACTGTCCGCCGGTGTCGGCGCCACCCCGGTCCTGGCCATGCTGCACGCCCTGGCCGCGGAGCACTCGCAGCGCGCGGTGTGGTGGCTGCACGCGGCCCGGGACGGCGAGAACCACCCGTTCGCCGGCGAAGTACGCGCACTGCTCTCCCAGCTGCCCGCAGGCCGGTCATTCGTCTCCTACAGCCGTCCGTCCGGGTTCGACCGCCCAGGTGTCGACTACATGGTCAGCGGGCGGTTCAGTCCCGAACGGATCCGCGGCCTGGAACCGCCTCCGGACGCCGACGCCTACATCTGCGGGCCGAGCGCGTTCATGCGGGACATGACCGGAGCCCTTCAGGCCTGCGGCCTGCCGCCCTCCCGGATCCACACCGAGGTCTTCGGGGCCACGTCCGCCATCACCCCCGGCGTGGTGACCGGACCCGCCCGGGCACCGCACCAGCCGGCCGCTCCTCCCGGCGGCCGCCCGGGGCCGTCCGTGGCCTTCGCGCGCAGCGGGCTGATCGTCCCCTGGCACCCTGACTACGGGACGCTGCTCGGACTCGCCGAGGCGTGCGACGTGCCCGTCCGCTGGTCCTGCCGCACCGGAATCTGCCACACCTGCGAGACCGCGCTCCTCTCCGGCCACGTCGACTACGCCCCGCAGCCCCTGGAGCCCCCCGCCACGGGAAGCGCGCTCATCTGCTGCTCGACACCCCCGGCCGACGTGGTCCTCGACATGTGACCGGATGTGTCCGTAGCCGGGGGCGCCACCGTCGGCGGCGCGATACGTGTGCCAGAGCGCCGACGGAGCACCGGGTTGCGCGCGGTCGGCGCAGCTGCCTAGCGTGGTTGCGTGGGGCATCCCGCCGAACCCGCTCCTGGCATGCGTCCGAGAGGGGATTTCTGCCATGGCAAAAGTGCTTTTCATCGTCAGCGGAGCCACCTACTGGGTGTTGAAGGACGGCACGCGGCACGCGACCGGCTACTGGGCCGAGGAGTTCGCGAACCCATACAAGATCCTCACGGACGCCGGTCACGAGGTCGTCGTCGCGACGCCCAGCGGTGTGACGCCGACCGTCGACATGATGAGCCTGCGCCCCGAGATGGTCGGCGGAAACGACAGCGCCCTGGAACTGGAGGCCATCATCCGTTCCGCGGAGGTGCTGCGCCGACCGCTGCAGCTGTCGGACGTGCGCCTGGAGGACTACGACGCGGTCTACCTGCCGGGCGGCCACGGTCCGATGGCGGACCTGGCGTGGGACGCCGACGTGGGGCGGCTGCTGACCCGGCAACTGGCCTCGGGCAAGCCGCTGTTCATCGTCTGCCACGGCCCCGCCGCGATGCTGGCCACCAGGATCCACGGCGAGTCGCCGTTCAAGGGCTACCACATCACCTGCTTCACCGACGAGGAGGAGGACGGCGTCGGACTCGCCTCCAGGGTGCCGTGGCTGCTGGAGACCGACGTGAAGGCGAAGGTCGGGGTCGACTTCAGCCGCGGTCCGGTCTGGGAACCCTACATGGTCGAGGACCGCAACCTGGTGACCGGACAGAACCCGGCCTCGGCCGCGGTCCTCGGGAACCGGATGCTGGAGATCCTCAAGTGACCAGCCCTGGAGCGATCCGGCCCAGGCACGCGCCCGCGTCACAGGACATCGGGCACGTGGTGTTCCGAGCGAAAGGGCCATAACGGTGGAAGCGACGGTTGCCCGGGCCCTGCTGGACCGGCACTGGGCCGCATCGAACAGCGGTGACGCGGACGCGGAACACGACATCTACGCCGACGACGTCATCGTCGAGTACCCGCAGTCCGGCGAGATCATCCGCGGCAGAAGCAACATCCAGGCACTGCGCACCCAACATCCCGCGGTCCGGACCTTCACCGTGCGCAGGATCCTCGGATCCGGCGACCTCTGGGTCACCGAATTCGTGCTCACCTATGACGGCAAACCCACCCAGACGGTGAGCATCATGGAGTTCTCGGCAGGGCGGGTGGTGCGGGAGACGCAGTACTTCGCGGACCCGTTCGACCCGCCGGCCTGGCGGTCGCAGTGGGTCGAACCCGGGGAGTGATCCGCCGCTGGGGCCGATGGTCACGGCAGCTGCAGTTGGTGATCTGGGTGGTGCTGACGCTGGTCGGCAAGCCCTATGTGCTCGGCAAAGCGGTTCGAGGCTGCGCCTCAGCTCTCGGTGGCCGGCTCAGCTCGTCCGGGTCGAGGGCCTCCACTTTCCCGCTGCATCGGGTGGTTGCTTGGGCGCGTGGACGTGGCGGGCCGGGTCGCAGAAGATCAACCGCTCTCGCTCGAGTGCCTGGAACAGTGAACGCAGGCCCACGTGGTTCCGGGGGTTCGTGACCGCGCTCTCGACCTGGTCCGGGGTGATTTCCCGCAGGGTCGTCCACTTACGGGAGCTCGAGGGAAACCTCTGCAGCCAGCTCGCGCACGTGAAAATTCTTGGCGAGCAGCGGATACTCAGAGGTGACTCGAATCAATTCATTCCGAATGAAATCCGAGCCGGCGGAAATGAATTCACTTACAATGCAGGCGACCTCGAATTCCAGATAGCTCGGCATTGCACGGAGAGAGCTGCCCTCCAGTTCGAAGTCAATGGATTCAGCGTTCTCTGTGAAATCGATCTTCCCCAAGGCCTCGCCTCCTTGAGCGAATATCATCACCTGCTGTACGCAGTAAAGAGCGTCGAACAGTGGTACCCACTCCCACGGGGTTCCGATCTCGGTCCCACAGTGGGAGATCTCCAGCGATCCCAGGAAGTAGTACCACCGCAGATCAGCTCTCGTTGTTGTTGCCAAATCAGCAGCGTACGCATGTTCTCGCCCATGGGCGCCAAAGAACTCACTTGGCTTGAATGAGATTCGCACGCATGTCACCGAGCCACAGGGAAGGCATTGCGGACCAGATTGAGATCCGGGTCATAGTATACGCGCATTACGTAAAGTTTATTCCTCTTCGTGGCCCGATCATATCCGACTGGATCCTTGTAGAGTAATTCCATGGCGATGCCGTCTCGATTCTGAGTATCCGTTACGCGCTCCCCGCGACTCAGCACGTCCTTGATCATGGCTGCGCGCGCTTCGGGAGTGGTCCCCGGAAGCCATTCAGTCTTGGATGCGAGGGTTGAGAATATCCCTTCGGGCGTGTGGCCTGCCACAATGTGGGCGTCGTCAATTACCAGCTTTTCAAGATCGAAGCACTCGCTATTGTGAACCAGAACCGGAGTTCCGCCCGCGAGTACATAGTACGTGTGGAGATCCCGCACCGTGAGGTTGTAAGCGGCCTGGAGGGTTGCCTGGTGGTCAGTGGCAACGATCTCCACTGCGCCGGCGGACGGGGTGCGCAGTCGCTCCCCGGTTTTGAGTTCGGCTGCGTCGACCCAGGCCTTCGCGGTTTCCGACCAGAAGGGGTGGTTGTCGGTGGCGGTGACGTTGTGGGCGGTGCCGTCCTCGCCTTGGATCTGAAGGTCGGTGAACGCCCTGTCGTCAGGTGTGTAGATGACTGCGTCAATGGGGCGGCCGCCGGTTTCGCCCGTGAGTGGATCAGTGGCAAGGACCTGCTCCCCGACAGACACCCGTTCGATCGGCTCACCGGTCCCGTCGGCCATAAGGACGCGAGTACCGGCCGGGAAGCTGTTCTTCTTCAGGCATGATCCTGGGACTTTGGCGAACAGCTTTTTGAGGAAGTTGACGACTTTCCCTGATCCGGGTATTTTCTCAGCCCATTTGGCCAGTTTGGCAATGGCTGCCGCGTCGCCGGCGAGGGGTATAGCACCGGCGCAGGCAAGCAGCGCGTTCTCGACATCCTTCTGGAGGCCGTAGAGGCCGCAGTTGATCAGGTCGGCGATGTCCGCGAACCCGGGGAAGAAGAAGCCGCCCACCCCTCCGACGGCCTCGAGGAACTTGTGAAGTCCGTCGAGTCCACTGTCGAGGATCTTGTCGACCAGGCCGCCGAGCCACCCTGGGCTGTCGCTCTTGGCCTGCTTGCGCAGCTCCGCCTCGATGGCGGCGAGGGCGTCCTGTTTCTTCTGTTCGGCCCGCTGTTTTGCTTCAGCGCCCGCGTTCTCGACTGCGCGGCGCTCGGCCTCCTGCTCGGCCGCGACCATGTCGGTGTACGACTTGAAAGCCTGGGCCCAGGCCTTTCCAGCGCTCTGGGAGTCCTGACCGGCCTCCAGCGCCACAGTCTGGGCCGTTGCTGCGGACTCGTACGCATCGTGGGCGAACGTGTTCGCCCACGAAGCCGAGACCTGGGCCTGCCGGGCCGAGTACGCCGCCGATGCCTCTGCCTTGCGGGCGGTGCCCTCGGCGGCCGTCGCCGTCTGGGCCGCGGCGGCGGCCCGGTTGGCGCTGGCCTCGGCCTGCTGGGCCTTCGTGCGGGCGTCGGCGGCGTAGCCGGCGGCACGGTCGGCGTATTGACGGGCCTGGACGGCGTAGCCATTGGCCTCGGCCGCCGCCTGGCGGGCGATAGCCGCGACCTGTGCGGCCTCGGCGGCGCTCTGTTGGGCGTAGGCGGCGACGGCGGAGGCTTCGGCGATGAAGCGCTGGATCTCGGCGACATGGGTGGCGGTCAGCCGGTCCTTGCGTTGCGCGGTGTACTGCCCGGTCTCGACGAAGGCGCGCAGGACTGTCGGCGGCCCTTCGAGGGCGATGTGTGCCGCGGCCTGGACTTCGGGGCCGCCGGTGCCGGCCAGTAGGGCGGCCTGGACCTGGTCGTCGCTGATCTGCGCCGTGTAGCGGCCGCGGGTGAGGAAGTCGCGCAGGGCGCTCACCGGGCCGTTCAAGGCCGCGCGTGCGGCCTGTTGCACTCCGGGGCCGCTGCTCGCGACGAGCTGGGCGACACTGATTTGGAGGTCGGGCGCGGCCACCTGGTACTGGCCGGTGTTCAGGAACGCGGTGACCGCGCTCGGCCCGTCGGCGAGGGCATGGGCGGCGGCGGCGCGCACGGCCGGCAGTTCGGAGCCGATGGCAAGGGCACTCGCGCGTTCACGGTCGTCCATCTCGCTGGCGCGGTGGCGTCCGGTCGTGAGGTACTCCAGGACGGCACTGTCGGGGCCGGAGAGTGCGGCGCCGGCGGCGGCCGTGCCCCAGGCGTCCGAGATCCGCATCGACAGCAGGGCCAGCTTGCGCCCGTCCGTGACGATGCGCGTCGTGTCGGGGCCCGGCTGCGCGAGAGCGCCGGCCAGACGATCCGCCTCGTCCTTGACCCGGCGCACCTGCTGGACGGCCTCGCCCGCAGCGGTCTGCTTGTCCTCGTAGAAAGCCTTGGCATCCCGTGCCTTCTCCACGGCGGCGGCGGTACGGGAGTTGAGGTCTTCCGCCTCCGCGCGCCGCGCGAGGTCCTGGATCGTACTGGCCGCCTCGACGGCGTCGCTCGATTCCTGGGCGGCCACCTGCGCGGCGTCCGCATGCGCGGTGGCCACCTGGGCGGCCTGGGACGCCTCGGTCGCGTGCTGCGCAGCTTCGTCGGCGGCCGTTGCTGCGGCGCGGGCGTGGGCGGCGGCGGATGCGGCCAGCGTCCAGGCACTGGCCGCAGCCTTTGCCGCGTCCCCCGCCAGGGACCTGGCGGCGCCGGCGGCACGGGCGGCCTCTTGGGCGTGGCGGCGGGTGGACGCGGCGGCGGCCTTCGCCCGGGAGGACTGCGCGCCGGCCTGGCCCGCGAAGTCGCCGGCCTGGTCGGCGGAGGCGGCAGCGGCCATCGCGTTGCCGCTGGCGCTCTCCGCGGCGTCTGCCGCGTCCTTGCTGGCGGAGGCCGCAGCCTTGGTCTGGGTCAGTGCTTGTGTCGAGACGTCCGCGGCGGCTGCCGCCTTGGCCGCGGCTTCCGCCGCCTTGGCCGCTTCACCCGCGCGCGAGCGGTCGGAGACGGCTGCTGCCGCGGACGACCGTGCGGCGGAGGCGGCCTGCGCGGCGCCGGCCGCAGCATACGCGGCCTGGGAGGCGGCACTGGCGGCGGCGCGCGCCGAGTTCGTCGCCGCCCGCGAGGCCTGCACCGCCGTCTGCGCGGCCCGACCGGCCCGCTCCGCGGCATCGGCCGCCCGTGCGGCGGCCGCCCCGGCTTTGACGCTGTCGTTGCGCGCGGCCTCCGTTTCGGCAGCCGCCCTCGCCGTCGCCTCCTTGGCCAGGGCGGAAGCGGCCACTGCCTGCGCGGCGGACGCCTTCGCCGCCTCCGTCTCACGGACCGCCTGGGCCCCGGCCTCCTGGGCCTGTTGGGCCAGCTGCGCCACGGTGGTGCGCTCCACGTCGCGGGCGCGGGCGACGTGCTGGCCGACGGCGAGGAACTCGCGGACGTCGTCGGCCGTGCCGTTGATCGCCAGGCGGGCGGCGGCCACCGTGTTGGGTCCGCCCTGGCTGAGGATCTGGACCAGCTGTACGCGGTCGTCGGCCTCCCGCGCCGTGTACTGGCCGTTGTTCAGGAACGCGTCGACGTCGTCCTCGGTGCCGTTCAGCGCGGCCTGCCCGGCCTGTATAACGCCCGGTCCGGCGCCGTTCATCAGCTGGGCGACCCGGACCTGCTGATCGGCCTTCAGCGGTTCACGCCATCCACCGTCGAGGAACGCGGCGAGTTCCTGGGGCGTGCCGGCCAGCGCCCGGCGTGCCGCCTCCTGCACACCCTTCCCGCCCGCGGAGTGGATCTGGGCCGCGCTGACCTGGTCGTCCTGAATCTGTGCGAGTACCTGCTCGCTGTCCAGGAAGCGGCGCACGTCGGCATCCGAGCCGGTGAGTGCGGCCTCCGCCGCGGCTTGGACCCCTGGGCCGCCCTTCTGCCAGAAGATCACCACCCGGGCGCGGTCCGTCAGCGGCACCGGCTGCCCGTCGCCGTCGGCCGCCGAGGCGGGGTTCGTCCCCAGCAGCCCCGCGACGAGGGCCAGCGGCAACATCCCCAGCCACACCCGGCTCATGCCCGCCAGTACTCGGCGTCGCCTTCTGCGCATGGCATAACCACCCCACCCCTGCGTCACGAGAAAACCCCCCGGATCTCACTCAGGCCTCGTTCGAGCACGGCCTGGCTATTGGCATTACGTGAAAGAAGAGCACGAATTCATGGGCCCGGTCCACCCCTGGCAGAAATATTTCGAGCGGCCGGAACCAGGGTCCGAAAATGGAGTTCCCCGCTCCAGTCCCCGAGCCGATGACAGGAGTTCCGGATTCACAGAACCGGGGCCCCTGCTCCTGGTGGGACGGGTGAGGTAGGCGGCCAAACCTTGCCGGACATCGGGCCTTATGGGGCGCCATGCGCGGATTTCCACACGTGTCGGCGATATTCAGGGTCGAGGCACAATAGTGACCCTTGACTTTCCCTTGATGATCCCCTCAGGGTGGACGGTGCGTTCTTCGCGTCCCGGCGCCCTGAGTTTCCAGGCGAAAACGGACGCATCCTCGATACTTTTGGCATCTGCAGATCTGTCTGCATGATCAGCCCAGAAAGGGAATCGGATGAGCCGCCGCACGCTCAGCCGGCTGACGGCTGCCGCTTTTGCCGTCGCTGTCACCTTCACCGCCGTGGCCGCCGCCTCGGCCGACTCCTCCTCCGCCACCCGGCCCGCCGCCGCCCCGGCTGCCGCGGCCGCCGACCCGACCCCGCCGCCGGCGGTCGAGGACTTCAGCTATCCGGGCGCCAGCCCCTTCCCGAGCCTGAAGCTCCTGCGAGGAGACGGCCACATCCTCCTCGCCGACTGCAACACCGCCACCCAGATCCAGCTCTGGAGCCGGGCCGTCCCCGTCCCGGCCGGCGGTCCCTCGGTCTGCTTCCGGGTGAACGGCACCGTCGGCCAGCTCACCCTCGAACTGCCGCAGACGTTCCTCATCCAGACCAACGACCGCGCGGTTCGCGCCAACCTCACTGCCGACGGCGTCGCCCAGACCGTGGACATCCCCAAGGGCGGGATCACCGGCGTCGGCGAGGGCGCCGGCCAGAAGTCGACCATGCTCGTCGAACTCCGCGTCACCGGCTGACCCCGCGCCCGCCGGGCCACTGCCGGGCGGGCACCGACCCGTTACAGAGTCACCCACCGGTCGCAACGGCAACGAAGGAACGTCATCCCATGTTTCGCTCACGCTCACGTACCGCCTGGACGACCGGGGCCGTCACGGCCGCCGCCCTGACGGGTGCCCTGCTCACCGGCACGTCCGCGCCCGCCGTCAGCGGTGACACCCCGCCGACCGGCTCCTACGCGTTCACCGCAAGGATCGACATCGGCAACGGCACACGCGCCTGCTCCGGCGCCCTGATCGACCCGTACTGGATCATCACCGCCGCCTCCTGCTTCGCCGACAACCCCGCCCAACCGGCAACCGTCCCCGCCGGCCCACCCGCACTCAAGACCACCGCCACCATCGGCCGCACCGACCCCACCACCACGGGCCAGGTCCGCGACGTCGCCGAACTCGTCCCCCGCACCGACCGCGACCTGGTCATGGCACGCCTGGCCAACCCCGTCACCGACATCACCCCACTCGCCCTGTCCACCACCGCCCCCACCGCCGGTGAGGAACTCCGGGTGACGGGCTACGGCCGCACCAAGACCGAATGGGTGCCCGACCAGCTCCACAGCGCCGCCTTCACCGTCGGCGCCGTCGACCCGACCGGCCTCACCATCACCGCCAAAACCCCCGCAGACGCCGCCGTCTGCAAGGGCGACACCGGCGGCCCCGCACTACGGCCGGTCGGCGACCACTACGAACTCGCCGCCCTCAACAGCCGCTCCTGGCAGAACGGCTGCCTCGGCTCCACCGAAACCACCCACACCGGCGCCTACGACACCCGCACCGACGACCTCGCCACCTGGATCCAACAGACCACCTCAGCATGGTCCGCTGTGATGGCCAGTCGGACCGGGGGCCGCAACACCGTCTACAACCCGGACACCAAGACCGCAGAGATCTTCACGCTGACCACCGACGGCACCATGACCAACGCCCACTACAACACCGACGGCAAAGACTGGTCCGGCTGGTTCACGATCGGCGCCGGGGGGCACTTCACGGGCACTCCCGCCGTGGTCTACAACCCGGTCACCAACGCCCTCGAACTCTTCGCGATCGGTACGGACCGATCGCTCTACCGCACCACCTGGACCCGTGCCACCGGTTGGGGATCCTGGACGATGACCGGCGACTGGAAGTTCAGCGACAGCCCCACCACCGTCTACAACCCGGACACCAAGACCGCAGAGGTCTTCGCCCTGACCGCCGACGGCACCATGGCCCACATCTACAACACCAACGGCGCAGGCTGGTCCACCTGGTCACTCATCGGCGCCGGGGGGCACTTCACGGGCACTCCCGCCGTGGTCTACAACCCGGTCACCAACGCCCTCGAACTCTTCGCGATCGGTACGGACCGATCG